>JASGGT010000047.1:0-17612 GCA_047602655.1 Desulfovibrio sp.
AGTCGTACTTGCGCAGGCAATAGTTGCAGCTCAGGTTGCACTTGGGCGCGATGGGCAGATGCAGCCGCGCCGAGGTGGCGCAGGCCCCACAGCTGAAACATGGGTGGGACTTGGTGCGTTCCGCATTGACGGCGGCGGCGCTGCCAGCGGCATGGACGGCTGAAGGAGCTGTTACAGGCACAAGAGGTTCCGTGGCCGGGGCTACAACTTCTATGCGGGAGGCATCAGCTTCCATGGCGGCTTCTTCCTTGAAGTATTTGTTGAGAAGCTCCTCGCGGAAGCTGCCCTCGGTGAACTGCAACATGGCGTTTGCCGTGGCTTCCATGAGGCTGAGAGAGCCGTCATAGAAGAGCATGCGTGTGCGCTGGCCGCCAACCCTGTCGTGGATGGGAAATCCGTAACGCAGCAGCGGAACATGATGGCGCTCCTCAATACGGCGGCCATCGGAATTGCCGAGCATGAGGTTGGCCTTGCGCGCAAGCATGGCGTTCTCAATGGCGGCAAAGTCAGCAAAATTGAGAATATCGTAATCGCCGCTGAACTGGGTTTCCGTAGCCTGAGCCATATCGGGCGCAAGCGTTTTTTCAAAGGCGGCGCAGCGGCTGCCGGTGGCGGCCACCACGGGAACTGCCCCGTTTTCGCACGAGGCGCGCACAAGGGCCAGCACCATGTCCGGCTCGCCAAATACTGCAACGCGGCATTGGGCGTTATACTTGTGCGCATCGATCATGGCGTCAAGGTAGCGGGCGCGTTCTTCACGCACAGTGGCGGGGATAGTACCGCCAAGGGCTTCAAGCGTGGCTACAAAGGCGTCCGTATCGCGCAGGCCCACGGGCAGGTTCATGCGCAGGAGCGGCACGCCGTAGGTATCGCGCAGGTACGCGCCAGGAGAATAGTCTTCGGGGCAGAAGGGCGCAAGTTCAAGCGTCATGCGCGCGCCAGCCATGAGGCCGATGCGGCCGAGCGTGGTGCCGTACTGGGGCAGCCGATTGTAGTCGTCCTCATGCCCGCCATCAAGGTTCTGCGAAAGGTCGGGCAGCAGCACATATTCAAGGCCGCTGGCGTCGAGCAGCAGCTTGAGGGCTCTGGTATCCGCCGCAGAGAGGTGCCCGGTGATGATGTTGACCACGTTGTTGGGCGTGGCGTTCATGGGCACGTGGCGTACAATGGCGTGTAAAGCGCGGAAAAATCCCTCGTACTGCGAGCCGCTGTAGCCCGGCGAGGCCACGGGAATGATGGTGGCCGTCACTTCCGGGTGTTCGTCCTTGAACTGCTTGATGATGGCGGGCACATCCTCGCCGATGGTTTCGGCAAGGCAGGTGGTGGAAACGCCGATCACCTCGGGGTTATAGAGCTTGATGAGGTTTTCAAGCCCCTTGAGCAGATTCTTGGTGCCGCCAAAGACCGTGCCCTCTTCCGTAAGGGAAGAGGAGGCGATATCCACCGGCTCATTGTAGTGTGTTGCCATGTGCCGCCGAATGTAGGTGCTGCACCCCTGCGAACCGTGCAGAATGCTCATGCTCTTGCTGATGCCGTAGAAGGCGCTCACCGAACCCATGGGCATGCACATCTTGCAGGGATTTGTATTCAGGTTGACAAGATTGGCGCTCATTGTCTTCTCCTTATGTTCCAGGCGGCCTTTAGGCCGCGGCGGCGGGCAAACTGCGTGCAAGCCGATTACGCTGTGCTAGAAATGTGCTGCTCTTGCTGCCAGTGCTTCACGCACCAGACTGGCCTGCGCCTGCGTTGCCTCGGCAAATGAGGCGCTGCTGCGCGTGAACTGCCACACTGGGCTGTTGATGGAAAGGTTCACCTCGCGGGTGAAGTTTTCCACGCCTTCAAAACCGCCCAGAGCATGCTTGCGCTCGTGGTTGTGGTCGCAAAAGGCAATGCCAAGCTTGTAGGCCAGCGGGCGTTCCTTGACGCCGCCAACCAGGATATCCGCGCCTTTCTGCTTCATGAAGGTTTCAAGCTCCGCGGGGTTGGCATCGTCCAGAATGACGGTGCCGGGGTTCACCAGGCTTGAAATTATTTCATAATCTTCAGGCTTGCCGGTCTGGGTGCCGACGACCACTGTTTCAATGCCCATTTCGTTAAACTGACGGATGAGCGATATGGCCTTGAAGCCGCCGCCCACAAAGATGGCGGCCTTTTTGCCCACAAAGTGCGGCTTGTACTGTTCAAGAAAAGCTTCAGCCTTTGCGCCGCGTTCAGAAATAAGAGCCTCGGCCTTGCGCTTTGCGTAGTCGTCATTGAGACGCTCGGCCACCTGCCGCAGGGCCGTGGAGGTGTCTTCCACCCCAAAGAAACTGGCGCGCATCCAGGGGACGCCCATTTCGTCTTCCATGCGGTGGGCCAGATACATCATGGAACCGGCGCACTGCACGATGTTGAGCTGGGCAGCCGGGGCCTTGATGAGCGTTTCGTACGCGGCATCGCCCGTAAGGGTGGCAACAATGGGAATGCCCATTTCGCGCAGGTAGTTGCGGATGATCCACATTTCGCCCGCAAGGTTGTAGTCGCCAAGGATGTTGACGCCCTTGATCTTGGGCTGTTCCTTATGCGGCTCCATAAGCTGCACAAGGGCGTTGCAGGCCATGCGGTAGCCGGTGGACTTGGTGCCCGAAAAGCCCGGAGCCTTGACCGCGATCACGCGGATGCCGTGCTTTTTTTCCGCATTGCGGCACACGGCCTCCACATCATCGCCGATAACGCCCACAATGCAGGTGGCGTATACAAAAATCAGTTTGGGCGAGTAGTTGGCCACGGCCTCGTCAATGGCGCGGGTGAGCTTTTCCGCACCGCCAAAGACGATATCTTTTTCCTGCAGGTCAGTGGAAAAACTGTTGCGGAACAGTTCCGACCCGCTGGTGAGGCTGCCGCGAATATCCCAGGTGTAGCTGGCGCAGCCGATGGGGCCGTGAACGATATGAAAGGCATCGGTAATGGGGTTTAACACCACGCGCGCACCGCAGTACACGCAGGCCCGCTGGCTCACGGAACCGGCCACGCTGGCCGTATCGCAACGCAGGCCGTCGCCGCTACAGCAGCCCCCGCCCTTGTTTCCCTTTTCCTTGATGGACGTACGGCGTTCTTCAAGTATTTCCATAGCCATGGGAACCCCCTTGCAAGGGCGGGGGGATGCCCCCCGGCCCTAGTGCGGCTTTGAGCCGTCTTACATAATCAGATCCATGTCTTCATCAGCGCAGTTGCGGTCAAACTCTTCCATGAGCGTATCAGCGATCCGGGTGGCGAGCTGGAACGCGCCACGGTAACCGACCATGGGCAGCGAGGCGTGTCCGTAGCGGTCAAGCACCGGGAAGCCGGCGCGAACCAGCGGGATGCCTTCGGCCTTGGCGATCTGCTTGCCGTGAGAGTTGCCAAGCAAGAGATCAACGGGTTCTTCCTTGATGAACTGGTGCAGGTCAAAGAGATCCTTGGCGGCAAAGGCCTGACACTCTTCTTCCTTGCCGTATTCCTTGAACATGGCCTTGGACAGTTTGACGAAGGTTTCGCCGGGCGTACCTGTGAGCACGTACTTGGGGATCATGCCCAGTTCGAGGCAGAAGCGGGTCATGCCAAGCACTGTGTCGGGATCGCCGTACACGGCAACCTTTTTGCCGTAGAAGTACGGGTTGGCGTCCAGCATGAGGTCGAGCAGGCGGCCGCGTTCTTCGTCAATAAGCGGATCAACTTCGCCGCCGTTGAGGTTTGCCATGGCCATGATGAAGGCATCCGTATCGGCCAGACCGATGGGCAGGGGCAGCAGGTCAAAGTCCACACCGCACTTGCGCTTGAGCTGGGCGGCTGGTTCCTCGCTGGTCAGTCGTCCCAGGGCCAGAACCTTGCGGCAGCTGCCGAGGTCGCGGATTTCTTCAACCGTGGTGCCGCCATCGGGATACATCTTGTATTCGCCGGTCATGGGCGCATCCATGACGTTGCTGCAATCGGGGAACATGATGGACTTGAGCTTCATCAGGTTCACAAGGTGCTTGTACTCGCGGATGTCGCCGGGGTTTACGAAACCGGGGAACACCGCCACGGTTTCCGTGGTCTTGCCCTTGGCGGCAAGGTATTTGATGAAACCGGCCATCATGTTGCCAAAACCCGTCACATGCGAGCCAACGTAGCTCGGCGTGTTGCAGTGCACCACGATCTTGTCGTCCGGAATTTCCATGTCGTCGATGTAGGTCTTGAGGTCATCGCCGATGGTTTCAGAAAGACAGGTGGTATGCACGGCAATGATGTCCGGGTTGTAGACTTCAAAGGCCGTCTTGACGCCCTGGCGGATGTTGGGGCCACCGCCGAATACGCAGGCACCTTCGGTAAAGGAGCTGGTGACGGCAATGGCGGGTTCCTTGAAGTGACGCGTAAGGTAGGTGCGGTGGTAAGAAGCGCAACCCTGCGATCCGTGGCTGTATGGCATGCAGTTGCGCACGCCCAGAGCGGCAAACAATGCGCCAACAGGCTGACAGGTCTTGCACGGGTTGATAAGAACGCCCGATCTGTTCACATGTGTCTTTGGGGTGAGGTCAAGCATACTATTCTCCCACAGTTCCTTGCAGGGTGGCGCGGTTCTTCCAGGGCGGGGTTACCATGTGCCACGCGGGGGTGAAGTAACCCATGCAGAGGTCATAACCAAACTGCGTTGCGCCCTTGAAACCCGCGTAAGGCCCGCTGTAATCGTAGCTGTGCAGCTGGCGCGAGAGGGTCCCGGCCTTTTGCAGCGCGTACTTGTCCTTGATGCCGGAGAAGAACATGTCGGGCTTGAGGATTTCCATAAATTTTTCAGCTTCGTACATGTTGAGGTCGTCAACCACGTAGGTGCCCTCATCCATGTCGCGTATCATGCCGTGGTACTTTTCAAGCGGGATCTCGGCAGCCAGCTTGTCGTACTGTTCCTGGGTAAGGTAGGCGTGATACTTCTTTTCGTCCTTTTCCACGGTGATGTGCTCAATGTTCTTGCTGTCCGCGTCGTCCTTGATGTTGGGGATGATTTCCCGGCCTTCGTAGTCGTCGCGGTGGCCGAATTCGTACCCGGCAAGCACTGTCTTGATGCCCAGGTCCTGCAACAGGCCCTGATAGTGGTGCGAGCGGCTGCCGCCCACAAAGAGGGCTGCGGTTTTGCCGTTGAGGCGGGCCTTGTAGGCCGCCATCTGATCCTGCACCTCGGCCAGTTCTTCGGCGATGACCTGTTCGGTGCGCTGCGCAAGCTCGGGGTCGCCAAAGTAGGCAGCCATGTCGCGCAGGCTCTGAACTGTTCCTTCCAGGCCGATAAAGTTGACCTTGAGCCAGTCCACGCCATACTTGGTCTTCATCATTTCAGCGATATAGTTGATGGAGCGGTGGCACTGCACGAGGTTCAGGTTGGCCTTGTGCGAGCTGGCGATGCGTTCCACTTCTCCGTCGCCGGTGAACACCGAAACCACTTCGTAGCCAATCTTTTTAAGGATGCGTTCCTGTTCCCAGCCGTCGCCGCCGATGTTGTATTCGCCAAGGATGTTGATTGAATACTTGGTGGCAGGTTCGTAGCTGCCAGTACCGATGACACGCTTCATAAGGCCGTTGTTGGCGATGTGGTGGCCCGCCGACTGGCTGACGCCCTTGTAACCTTCGCAGCTGTATGCCACGCAACGGATGCCGTATTCCTTTTCCGCTTCCGCGGCCACGGCCTGAATGTCGTCGCCGATCAGGCCCACAGGGCAGGTGGCGGCGATCATGATGGTCTTGGGGTGCATAAGCTCCATGATTTCATCAATAGCCTTCTTGAGCTTTTTGGTGCCGCCAAAGACGATGTCCGGTTCCTGCATGTCCGTGGTAAAGCAGTACTGGATGTAGTTGGGGGCGTCCCCTTCTGCCTTGGCCTTGTTGCGGCGCGTGCCCCAGCTGTAGAAGCCGCAGCCCACAGGGCCGTGGGTGATCGTAACCATGTCCTTGATGGGACCGAGCACAACGCCCTTGCAGCCAGCGTAACAGCAGCCCCGGTTGGTCATGATGCCGGGAATGGCACGCGTGTTGGCGATAATAATCTGGTCTTCCGCAGGATTGACCTTGAGCATGTGCTCCTTGCGGTTCTTGAAGACCTTGGCGTTGTAGCGCTCAAGCACTACTGCGTTGGCGTCAATACTCATACATACCTTCCTTATGCGTCAGCGCGCTCGCCCGTGCGAACCACATAGGATTCTTCCACCGGCATCACAAAGATCTTTCCATCGCCGGGGTGGCCTGTGCTGTTGGCCTCTATGATGGCCTTGACCACAGCTTCGACCTTTTCATCGGGAACGCAGATATTGAACAACCGCTTGGGGATCAGCCTGCCCACTTCGGTCAGGGATTCGCCCGCCGGAGTGCGCGGCAGCTCGCCGCTTTCCATAACCATGCGCAGGGTGGCGGGATCCATGCCTTTTTTGCCGCGTCCCAGGCACTTGGTGCATGAGAATGAGGGGCATCCGGCCTTGGACAGGGCGTTCTTTGTCGCCGCCACCATATTGGCTCGAACCATTGCAACTACTTCCTGCATGGGAGCCTCCTACAGGCCGGACTTGCCGCTGCTGATGGTCCAGGCCTCGCTGACGCTTGAAACAAAGATTCTGCCATCGCCAAAGTGACCGTCGCCCGTTTTTGCCACGCGCAGGATAACGCGGATGGCATCGTCCTTGTCTTCGTCGCTGACCACAAGCATGAGCATCTGCTTGGGAATTTCATCATACTGGATATCGCCTACCATGATGCCTTTCTGCTTGCCGCGCCCCACCACATCAAGCTTGGTAACTGCGGGAAAGCCCGCTGCCAGCAGCTCGGAAAGAACCTCGGTGGTTTTTTCGGGCCGGATAATCGTGCGAATCATCTGCATAGCTGTTCTCCGTTTCGTGCTGGGTGATTAGGCGTCCATCAAGCCGTGTTCCATGAGCAGCTCTTCGAGCCGTTCCTGGGAGAGGGGCTTGGGAATAACAAACATATCGTTGCCGTCGATCTTCTGGGCCAGGGAGCGGTATTCGTCGGCCTGTCCGCAGGTGGGGTCGAATTCGATAACGGTCTGCTTGTTGATTTCAGCGCGCTGCACCATGTTGTCGCGCGGCACGAAGTGGATCATCTGGGTGCCGATTTCCTTGGCAACGGCAGAGACAAGCTCGGCTTCGCCATCAACCTTGCGGCTGTTGCAGATAATGCCGCCAAGGCGCACGCCGCCGGTGTTGGCGTACTTCTTGATACCCTTGCAGATGTTGTTGGCGGCGTAGAGGGCCATCATTTCGCCCGAAGCCACGATGTAGATTTCCTGGGCCTTGCCTTCACGAATGGGCATGGCGAAACCGCCGCACACAACGTCGCCCAAAACGTCATAGAACACGTAGTCGAGGTCTTCGGTGTAAGCGCCAAGGCGTTCCAGCAGACCGATGGAGGTGATGATGCCGCGGCCGGCACAGCCAACGCCCGGTTCGGGGCCGCCGGATTCCACGCAACGGATGCCCTTGAAGCCGTTTTTGAGCACCAGATCCAGCTCGATGTCTTCACCCTCTTCGCGCAGGGTATCGAGCACGCTCTGCTGGGCAAGGCCGCCCAGGATGAGTCGTGTGGAGTCGGCCTTGGGGTCGCAACCCACGATCATGATGTTCTTGCCCATTTCGCCAAGGCCAGCGTTAAGGTTCTGTGTAGTGGTGGACTTGCCGATACCGCCCTTGCCGTAAATAGCTACCTGACGCATGAGATTCCCTCTGGGTTTGATGTTCCCGCGCTCGCTGCGCTTGTCCCTCTTTGTGCAGAAAGCGTGCCGTTAGGTTAATTGTTTGATATTATTTATTAATTTTATAATCTGCATGCACAATCAATACAAAATTGTTAAGATGCGTTATCGTGCGGAAGAAGTTGTCCCGACTGCAACAGTCTGGAATTAAAGCTTTTAATTGTATTCAAAATTCTGGTCGTAAAACGCTGATACAAATTTGTCTGAAACCGGGAAGAGCTTGCGGGGAAATCGGGAACAGCAAATGTGGGAGAAGAAAAAGCGCGCTGGTTTGCGTGGGGAGGGATGATTGAATATGTGAAAAAACCGCAGGAGAGGGATGACCGCCCATGACAGAGACCCCCCGGCCTGTCTGGGTGACGGGCGGGGGGCTCCATAATATGGGCAGAGCGGCTGCCCCATGTGGGCGGAGGCTGCCCGGCTGACGAAAATTGGGCGAAAACTTGGCGAAAGGCTGGCCAGGGCTGGCCAATGCTGGTCTGGCGAAAGGCGGCGGTGGGCGGCACTGCCGTAAACACCGCGTCGGCGGCGGCAAGCCCTGGGCGCGGTCTGCCCTGTATGGCCGCAATGGCTGTATAATCACAGTAGGGGGATTTTGATACAAAATTGTATCAAAATAGGAAAGGAAACGAAGACGCTCCAAAGCGTGAAGAATAGCGAGTCGCTGATTCAGAGCCTTTCAAGTGGTGAATGCTCTAGCAGGTACGCCAGATGAGCATTTCAAGGGAATATTCCGTGCGCTCCACATATTCCCCGTTCTGGTTGCAAAATCCCTCAAGATGCGTTGCAAGATGGGTCATGTCCGGCTCAGCGCCACGGGCGCGCAGGTTGGCGGCGCAGGCTCCAAGCAGCTTCTCGCGGGTGTGCGGCACAATCCACTGACCGTTAACGGGCAGCGCTGTATACTGAATGCACTGACTCTCAAGCCATGCGCGCATATCTGGGGCATCGGCAAACTGGGGCGGCGTAATGCCGTAATGCGTGTACAGCCCGGCCATGACATCCGAAGTTTTGCGCTCGTTAAAACCCATAAAGACCACCTGCTCCAGCGCGTAGTGCTGCAGCTTTTTGCGGGCGGCGTCATCGCTCAGGGCCGGGGTCATGGAAGCAAAAACAATCTGAAAGCGTTCCTCAAGGGCAAAGTGCTCCCAGTCGGAAAGCACGGGCCGGATGTTGGCAAGGCCCTGCGCGGCGGCATCCTGCATGAGGATGCGGAGCATTTCGTCTGATATATCTACGGCAGTGACCGATGCGGCCTCCTGCGCAAGGCGGATGGTGTACATGCCGCTGCCGCAGCCCACATCCAGAACCGTTTTGCCGCGAAAATCCACGCCGTTGTCGCGCGCCAGCTGGAGCATGCGCCCCTCGTAGGTGTCAGCCCCGGCTTCATAGCGGGGAAAGGACTCGGCTCTGCTGTTCCAGAATTCCCTGGTGCTGTTTTGGGCTGTCATGGCGTATCCTTTGGGTTGGTCGCAACCCGCCTGGACAATTGGAGCAATGCACGGAAAATATGCGTCAGACGGCGCGGCAATATTGCAGCTTGTTTCTGATTTCCTGAGGTGTGGACTTTGCAAACACCCACTTGGCAGACGGTGAACCGTCTGCCAAGTGGGTGCTGTAAACGTTTAACTGCGCGGCATATTGCCGCAATCCAAAGTCTAGCGGGCTTCGAGCCGCTGCCGCAGAATGGTGACAGGGTGCAGGCTGAATTTGCCGGAACCGTGCGTGATCTGCACGCGGCAGGTGCCGCACTCGGAAACCGCCGCCTGAGCACCGCTTTCGCGTACCTTGGCGAACAGTTCCGAGCCTACAGTCTGGGCAATGTCGTATTTTTCCTTTTTAAAGCCGTAACTGCCGGAAATACCGCAGCAGCCTGCATCGGCATTTTCCACGGTCACGCCGTCAAGGCGGCGCAGCAGTTCCAGCCCCGGCAGGCCGTTGCCCTGTGCCCGCAGATGGCAGGGTGCGTGGTAGATCAGCTTGAGGTCGGGCAGGGTCTGCTTGCCGTCGGCCTTCAGCGAAAGATCGCCGCTGTCCACAGCATCCAGCAGAAATTCCTGCGCGTCCGCAAGGCTGCATGCGCCGTATTTTTCCGCCACATCGGGGAAGTATTCCGGCAGATCCACCCGGAACATGAGGGCGCAACTGGGGCAGCCCGTCACCACGGGTAGCCCTGCATCGCGCCACTGGCCCAGAGCTTTCAGGTTATGTTCCGCATTGGAGCGGGCATGCTGCCAGAAGCCGTTGGCAACCATGGGCAGGCCGCAGCACACAAGTTCCTCGGGCACAATGACCTTGTAGCCCGCGCGGTTCATGGCCCACACCATATCAAGGCCAGTGCGCGGGTCGTACACGTCCACATAGCAGCCGGGGTAGAAAACCACGCTGCGCTTGTGGTCGGGCTGGTGCACGTGGCGCATGAGCTGGCGGAAGGTCTGGGGCGCAAAGGCGGGCAGGGGCGCGCGTTTGTCGATGCCCAGGGCATCCAGCACCGTGCGGGTAACCGGATTGAGCATGCCGAAGTTCTTGAGCGCCGCCGGAATGAGCCGCAGCCACTTGGCCATGAGCTCGCCGTGGCCAAGCACCCAGTCGCGCAGACCGGGGGAGTGTTTCTTGAACTGGTCGGCCCTTGCCATCATGTTGAGGCTGGAAACCGGCACGCCGTGCGGGCACGAGATATCGCAGTTTTTGCAGTTGGCGCAGTAGTGCAGCGAGGGGTCTTCCGTCAGCCCCAGCAGGCGAAAGCGTTCATAGGCAGGGCCTATCATGCGCGGCCCCAGAAACTTGGGGGTCGCATCCGCCACGGGGCAATGCACCACGCAGGTGGTGCAGGCTATGCATTTGTCTGGATTGATGCGCACGCTCATTGGTTTTCCCCGGCAGCGGCGGCTGCGGCGGCCATGAGGCCCGCCTGCCAGCCTGTGGCGATGGCAACGCCGTGACCGCTTTTTTCTGTTGCGTAATCATATCCGCCAAGGCTGCGCCCGGCGAAAAAGACGTTTTGCCAGCGCACTACGGCGGCATCGTCCACAGGCCGCATGGTGCGGTCAACGCGCACACCCATGCGAGAGAACAGATGGTTGCCGAAAATCTTCGGCTCTGACCACTGCGCAACATCCTGCGGCACGGTGATATCGATGCCGAACACGGAGTCCCAGCACTGGCCGGGTTCAAGCGTCATGCCGCCGCCAAGGA
The DNA here is from genome assembly GCA_047602655.1 of Desulfovibrio sp. Classification (GTDB taxonomy): domain Bacteria; phylum Desulfobacterota; class Desulfovibrionia; order Desulfovibrionales; family Desulfovibrionaceae; genus Desulfovibrio. Next base: position 10,937 of record JASGGT010000047.1, read on the forward strand.
TGCCGCCAGTGGCGGTTACAAAGGCGCGGGCGGCGTGGTGGCGTTCCTGCCCGGAGGCCTCGGCCACCAGTGCTGTGCAGGTTTTGCCAGTTGTTTCGGCGCGCAGAACCGTGGTGTTTTCCACCAGTTCAAAATTGTGTTTGTTCAGGGCCTGCAACAGGGCATCGCGCAGGCGCAGGCCGCCAACACCCGGAGGGATGGACAGCATTTCCACAACCGGGCAGCCAGCTGCGGCATTGACCGCCTGCCAGACTTCCGGATTGGCCTTGCTGCCGCAAAGCGGCGGAATAAGGATGAGGTCGTACTTTCCGGCATGCGGGGCAAGCGCGTCCAGCAGCCAGCGGCGGCTGTGCGGCTTGTCCGCAAGGCGGGCCAGATCAAGCGCCGATATGGCGCGGTGGGTGTCGCCAAAGGGCGAGGGCAAAAGCCCCTGCGTGAATTCCTTGTCGGCCCAGCTTTTGTAGTGCCGCAACTGGCTGACCACCAGGGAGGGGCGGCAATCGCGCAGGCCCTGCACGCTCAGCACCAGCACCTTTTTGGCGCTGGCGAGCGCCTCGGTGTGCAGGCTGGCTGGCAGCAGATAGGTGGGCTTGAGCGTTCCCATGATGGTGGGCAACTGGGTGTTGCGCGGTGTGCCGTCCTGCGAGAGGGCGGGGCGCATGGGCCAGTGCTGGCCTTCCATCACATCTGCAAAGAACTGAAAGGCCGAACGGACGCTTTCTGCCCCAAGCAGGCTGTAGGGATGGTCCTCGGGCAGCATTGCCAGACCCTGCCACGGATCGCTGGCAAACCTTCCGTCAGCGTAGCCAAGAAAATCCACCGAGCCGCCGCTGATAGCCAGCGAACCCATGCCCGTGGTGAGCAGCCGTACGCTGCGGCCCTGATCCGCTGCGGCAAGGGCGGCCACAAGGCCCGCCATGCCGGAGCCGACCACCAGTACGTCAACAATCCTGCTCATGGGCGGCTCCATCAAGATTGAGTGTTCCCGCGTATACGGCGCGGCCAAGTTCCAGTTCACGCGCCTGCATGCCCCACAGGGCTGGGCGCAGACCGCCCCAGCGTTCCTGAAGGAAGCGCCGCACGTTGTCGGTAGCTGAAAATTCAAGGGGAATATCGTGCTCGGAAAGTGCCGCCACAGCCCGCAAGGAGCAGAACGTTCCCTGACAGGTACCCATGCCAAGGCGAGTGCGCAGGCGGATATCCGTCAGCGAATGGGTGGAGGCGTCGCGCGCCACGCATTCAATCTCCGCCATGCTGACCATTTCGCATTCGCAAAGCAGGGGGTTGGAATCGGCCTTTTCCGCGCGTTCGAGCACAGGGGTCAGGTCATCGCCCATGCGGTCGGCCATAAGCTGGATGCCCTGTACGGGAAAGTACTTGGCAGCGCGGGCAAGCGTGGCTTCATCTGGATCCGGCACAATGGCTTCTTCAGCCGTACGGCAGGGGGCGGTAACGCCAAGCTTGGCGCAAACCCTGTCTGCGGCGCGTTCGCCCATGAGGCGGTAGGTGGTCAACTTGCCGCCAAAAATGGAAATCATGCCGTCAAGGCCCTGTTCCGCATGGTCCACAACGTGGAAGTTGCGGCTGGCCTTGCGCCCGGCGGCGCCGCCCGGCGTGTAGAGGGGGCGTGTGCCCGCAAAGGCCCGCAAAATACGGTAGCTGCGCACATCGGGGAACAGCGGTTCGCCGATCTTGAGCAGACGCAGCACTTCCTCGCTGGTGGGGGTTGTGTCGTCCGGCCTGTCGGTGGGTATGGACGTGGTGCCAAGAATGGTGATGGAGCCGTGCGGCACATAAATATCGCCGTCCGATCCGGGGTGCAGGCGGTTGACCACGCGCGAGGTAAAGCGGTGGTTAAAAACCACGAGCGTGCCACGGTCGGGCGAAACGGCCACATCCTGACCAGCCAGGGCCGCAATGCGGCCAGACCATGAGCCAGCTGCGTTGACAACAACAGAGCAGGCAATCTCAATGGTTTCGCCCGTATTCTTGTTGATGGCAGTAACGCCGCAGACCTTGCCGTTTTTTTGGCTGATGCCGGTCACTTCATGATAGGTGAGCATCTGCCCGCCGTGGCGCCTGGCCGACATGGCATTGTGCAACACCAGCCGGAAGCCGTCCACGCAGGAGTCTGGCACGCGGAAAACGCGTTTGACCTCGGGCGACATATTGGGTTCAAGCCGCAGGGCTTCCTTGACGTCAATTTCATTGGCCTCAATGCCCGCACGGCCACAGGCCTCAACCCAGCGATCCACGTAGGCGGGGTCGTCCTCGGGCGTGAGCGCAAAAAAACCTTCGGTTTGTTCCACGCACTGCCTGCCAATGCGGCGCACGATCATGTTCTCTTCAATACATTCGCGCGCGGATTCATTGTCCCCCACGGCGTAACGGCCGCCGCTGTGCAGCAGGCCGTGAAAGCGCGAGCTTGTGCCGTGGGCCAGGCCGCCCTGTTCGAGCAATATGGCAGGAACGCCGCGCATGCAAAGATCGCGCAGGGTTCCTATGCCTGTTGCGCCGCCGCCGATGACGACAACAGTAGTTTCAAGCATGGTTTCTCCAGTGGAGCAAATTGTCGGAATCGTCCTGAAGCATGCAGACGCTGCCAGATGCCGCGCCTGCGTGGCCGAAAAACAACGGCGCACCTACGCAACAAGATTGAAGGGTCGGATATGTTGGATAATTGCTGCGGTTATGCTCAGGATGATTGTTGATACCGTATGGTTATCAATTTGTGTAGTTGCGTCAAGATTGAATACAAGAGAATGTTGCGGCAGCGCTTGCCAGAGAAGGCAATGCCGCATAATGAAAGCAAAAAACTCAAGGATTGCATATATGGATTGGTCAAAAAAGCGTTGTGTTGTGCTTGATATGGACGGAACCGTTTACCTCGGGCATATTCCCATTGATGGGGCCGTGGGCTTTATTCAGCGGCACTGGAACAGTCTGGATTTTTATTTTCTGAGCAACAATACCTCCAAATCGCCCCTCACCTATGTGGACAAGCTCAACGGCATGGGCATCGCCGCGCGCGAAGACCTGCTGCTCTCGCCCGTGACGCCTCTGGTGGATTTTTTACGCGCCAACGGTATTTCGCGCGTGTTCCCCGTGGGCAATGCCGATTTTCAGCATGACCTGCTCAAACGCATGCCCGAGCTGCAACTGGTGGAAGAGGGCGCGCAGGCCGTAGTGCTGGCCTACGATACGGAGCTTACCTACCACAAGCTTGCCCGCTCTGCCGTGCTGTTGCAGGATAATTCTGTGCTTTTTCTTGCCACGCACCCTGATCTGGTGTGTCCCTCGCCTGAAGGCCCGCTGCCCGATGTGGGCAGTTTCATCAGCCTCTACGCCACTGCCACGGGCAGAACGCCGCAACATATTTTCGGCAAGCCCGATCCAGCGGTGCTTGCGCCCCTGCTTGCGCGCTACCGCAAGGAAGAAATGGTCATGGTGGGCGACCGCCTGAGTACGGACATGCAGCTGGCGCGCAATGCTGGCATTGATTCCATTCTTGTGCTCAGCGGCGAAGCCACGCGCGCCGATCTTGCCAGGGAGGAGCATCAGCCGACTCTGGTGCTTGAAGACCTGGGCCACGCCGATAAAGACTGGGCGTAAAGCCGGCCCCGGCTGTCCGCAACAGTAAAAACACCGCCATGACCGAGAGATCATGGCGGGTGTTTTTGTCATGTTAAACCGGCAGGTTTTTATTGCATGGCAACATGGGGGAGGCCATGCCCTTTTGATTCTGACAAAACCTCCATGAAAAGGCAGTGAGGAAAGGCCAACAAAACTGTTTGGCCAGAAAATGGTGAGGCAACCCTAGCCGGGACATTTTGACTAAAAACACCTGCAAGCCTGGCGATCATGGTTTTCTGGTATTGGCGGCTCACATTGCGATGATAAGAAACTATATTTGTATAATATTATTTTGTGAAAAAAATCACTTTACTCCTGCTTAGGTACATCCTAGTGTGAATGCACAACCAGTTGTGCTGGCTGTCGCAGTTACCCAAAAGACAGGAGAAGAGAAATGAAAGGTTTTGCAATGCTTGGCCTGAACAAGATCGGCTGGATAGAAAAAGAAAAGCCCCAGTGCGGCCCGCTGGATGCCCTTGTTCAACCCGTGGCGGTAGCTCCTTGCACTTCAGATGTCCACACGGTTTGGGAGGGCGCGCTGGGTGACCGGCACGACATGATTCTGGGACACGAGGCGGTTGGCAAAGTGGTGGAAGTTGGGTCCCTGGTGCGTTGTTTCAAACCCGGGGACAAGGTCATCGTGCCCGCAATTACGCCAGACTGGAATTCACTTGAGGCGCAGGCCGGGTATTCCATGCATTCCGGCGGCATGCTTGCGGGCTGGAAGTTTTCCAATTTCAAGGACGGTGTGTTCGGCGAGCTTTTTCACGTGAACGACGCGGATGGCAACCTGGCTTTGCTGCCGCCCTCCATTGACCCCGCCGAGGCCGTGATGCTGAGCGATATGGTTCCCACCGGATTTCACGGCGCGGAACTGGCAGATGTGCAGTATGGTGATTCCGTGCTGGTGGTGGGCATTGGCCCTGTGGGCCTGATGGCAGTTGCGGGTGCGGCCCTGCGCGGCGCTGGCGAAATTCTGGCCGTTGGCTCCCGGCCCCTGTGCGCCGAGGTTGCGCGTGAATACGGCGCAACGGGCATCATCAATTACCGCGATGGCGACATAGTCAGCCAGGTCATGGAGCGCACCAAGGGCAAGGGCGTGGACAAGGCCATCATCGCCGGGGGCGATGTGGACACCTTTGCGGAGGTCATACGTGCGCTCAAACCCGGCGGACGCATCGGCAACGTGAACTATCTGGGGTCTGGCGATGCCGTTAAAATTCCGCGCATCGAGTGGGGGTGCGGCATGGGCCACAAGATCGTGGCGGGCGGCCTCATGCCCGGCGGCAGACTGCGCATGGAAAAGCTGGCAAGCCTGCTGGCTCACGGACGGTTGAGCGTTGCGCCCCTGCTGACCCACAGATTCAAGGGATTTGAGAACATTGAAAGCGCCTTGCTGATGATGAAGGACAAGCCGCGCGACCTGATCAAGCCCGTGGTTGTAGTGTAGTACCAGCCCACACTGAAGCTTGTCGGGCAAAACAATAAGCCCCGGCAGGCGTCAAACAAAACCTCCCGGCACATCATTGGCATGCCGGGAGGTTTTGCTGTTCTGATAAAAGTTGCTAGGACTGTGCGGCCTTCTGCGAATTTCTCAGCGAAAGGCCGGTCATAAAGAACAGCACGATGGAAAGAAGGCAGGCGATGGTCATGAGCATGAATCCGCCGTCCCAGCCGAAATGGTCAACTGTATAGCCCACAATGGCGTTGGCCGCCACCGTGCCGCCAAGGTAGCCAAAAAGCCCGGTAAAGCCAGCAGCAGTGCCAGCAGCCTTTTTGGGTACCAGCTCCAGCGCGTACAGGCCAATCAGCATGACAGGCCCATAAATGAGAAAGCCAATGGCAATCAGGGTGATCATATCCACCGTGGGGTTGCCAGCGGGGTTTTTCCAGTAAATGACGGTGGCGATGGTCACCAGAATCATAAAGACAATGCCGGTGGTGGCGCGGTTGCCTTTGAAGATTTTGTCCGAAACCCATCCGCACAGCAGCGTACCGGGAATGCCGGAAAATTCGTACAGAAAGTACGCCCAGGAAGACTTGGAAAGGCTGAAGGCCTTGACTTCCTTGAGGTAGGTGGGCGCCCAGTCAAGGATGCCGTAGCGCAGCAGATTGGCGGTCGCGTCGTCAAACCTTGTGGCCCAATCGAATCCGCTGTCCGGTAGCCGAGCGTTCATGGCCCGCAGGTTGTGCACGATGTTGCCGCTGCCGACGATCAGCACTCCGCCGCTGCGCAATTCGGCCAGTTGCGCGCCGAGCGCGACGTGTTCCTCCAGCGGCTTCTCGGCGTTGATCGACAACTGCACCACCGGGATCGTGGCGTCGGGGAAGGCATGCACCAACACCGACCAGGTGCCGTGGTCGATGCCCCAGCTGTCCCGGTCAGACCCGATCCAAGTGGGTTTGACGGTTTCGGCGATCTCGTCGGCCAGCTCGGGCAGTCCGGGCGCGGGGTACTGCACGTCGAACAACTCCTGCGGGAAGCCGTAGAAGTCGTGGATGGTGCGGGGACGGGCCATGGCGGTGACCGCAGTGGCGTTGATGTACCAGTGCGCACTGACCACCAGGATCGCCCGCGGCCGTGGCACCGACTGGCCGAACTCCGTCCACGCGGCCGTGTACTGATTGCGTTCCACGGCGTTCATCGGGCTGCCGTGGCCGATGAACGCGGCCGGCATGATGGTGGGCAGTTCAGCTGATCCGGTCATTACGTGCAACGCTACCGGGATTGCGCTCCGGTCGCCGCTACGGCAGCGGCGCGCCCTGCACGCCGGCCGAAGAATGAACCAGCACCCAGCTGGGTGCCGCTGGAGTACCCCTTGGCGTCCTGCGCGATGGTGGAGGCACAGGCGCCTGCGGCGTAGAGCCCCGCAATGGCGCTGCCGTCATTGCGAAGCACCTCACCGTCGACGGAGATCGCCAGGCCGCCGAGGGTGAAACCGCTGTAGAACGCCTTGCCCAGACTCAGATCGAATGCCGCCCACGGGCCGACGTCCTGCGGCTCCAGATATGTTGCCGCCTTGTGGAAATCGGGGTCCTCGCC
>JASGGT010000048.1:0-17315 GCA_047602655.1 Desulfovibrio sp.
ATCCATGATGGCCGTAAACTCGGCCTCGGTGTAGACCGCGCCAGTGGGGTTGCTGGGCGAGTTCAGAATGAGCAGCTTGGTGTTATCCGTGGTGTGCGCCTCAAGCATGGCGGGCGTCACCTTGAAGCCCTGCTCCGGCCCGGCAAGCACAGGCACGGGGGTTGCGCCGGTCAGCATGACCATATCGGGGTAGCTGAGCCAGTACGGGGCAGGCACAAGCACCTCGTCACCGGGGTTGAGCGTGGCCTGCATGAAATTATAGAGGCAGTGCTTGCCGCCCGCGCCGATAACGATGGATTCCATCGGCACCGGGACGCCGTAATTTCTTTCAAAATACGCGCCCGCGGCCTTGCGGAGTTCGGGAATGCCCGGCACGGCGGTGTAGCGGCAAAAATTGTCGTCAATAGCCGCTTTGGCAGCCTCGCAAACGTGTTTGGGCGTAGGAAAATCCGGTTCGCCCACGGCAAGGCTGATTACTGAAATGCCCTGGGCCTTAAGCTCGAGGGCGCGGCTGTTGACACTGAGTGTCAGAGAAGGTTTGATACTGCTCAGACGGTCTGAAATCTGCATAAGGGGGCTCCTTGGCGTATGCAACGCACCCGCAATCGGCAGGCGTACTCACAACTGGCTGTTTCTAGCAGCTTCATATCGGGGTGTAAATGAGCTCTGAACCCAAAAATGCAGCACATCCGGCCGCTGCCGGAATATCCCAATCCGCATGCGGTGGGCTGCCCGCGCCCGCCAGCACTGCCCCGCTGCTGCCCTTGCCGCCCCACTGCATTGTGGCCGCCTTTGTGGCGCGCCGCAAACGCTTCAGCGTGCTGTTACAGCATGAGGGCGCAGACCTGTGGGTGCACAGCAACAATTCGGGCAGCATGATGGGCCTGTGCCTGCCGGGCGCGCCGGTGCTGGCATCCCCGGCAAGCAATCCTGACCGCAAGCTCAAATACACGCAGGAATGCGTGTGGCTGGCGCGCAGGGCCGTGCCTGAACTGGCTGAGAGCACGCACGAATCTGGCTCATACGAATCCGGCGCGCACTCCCCTGCCAACGGTTTCTGGGTGGGCGTAAACACGAGCACCCCTAACCGCATGCTTGAGGCGGCTTTTCACGCGCGCCGCCTGCCCTTTGCGCGGGGCTACCACACACTTGTGCGCGAGGCCAAACGCGGGCAAAGCAGGCTGGACGGCCTGCTCACGGCCCCCGATCTGCCGCCCCTGTGGGTGGAATGCAAAAACGTCACGATGGTGGAAGACAACGCCGCATGCTTCCCCGATGCAGCCAGCGAACGCGGACAAAAGCACCTGCGCGAGCTTATGGACATCGTAGCATGCGGCGAACGCGCGGCAATGTTCTATCTGGTGCAGCGTCCGGATGGAGAATGCTTCGCTCCGGCGGATTTCATTGATCCGGCCTATGCGGCCCTGTTTTACGAGGCACTGTCCGCAGGGGTGGAGATGTATCCCTTCCGCGCCCTGGTCAGCCCTGCGGGAATTGACCTTGGCCCTATGCTGCCCGTGCGCCCGGAGCACCCGTAATCCCCCTAATTCTTCTAGTTTCCGCCGCTTGGGCAGGTTCCATGTCTTTGGCGCAAAATTTTTGTGGTTAGGAACAGTTTGCTCAGAAAATTATTTCAGCAATAACAATAGAATAACATAATTGCGCACAATTTGAGCGCCCGCAGTTAGGGTGTGGATTTTCGGCAGCGGCAGAATGGAGGGGAGCCTTCATCCTGCCGCTGCGTTTTTGAATGCCGTGCGGCAATGGGCGTGCCTCACAAGCAAGCGCTGATACTCCACGGCTGCCCATACTTGAAATGTTCAAAATAAACGTAAAAATTGCAGTTAATTACCATAGTTTTGCACAATATCAACGCACATTTTTTGCGATTGCGCATAATGCCGACATTCAGCCCCATAGCGGAACCGAGGTTCTCCCTTGCGCCAACCGGGTCAGTTTATGCACAAATCAGTATTCAAATTAATTGTGTATTTTAAGCATATTACGAAACTTGCGAACATTATCTCCAGTGTCGAACGCACACGAGGCAACACAAGGAACGCAGTCATATATGGAGAAACGCGGATGGAAGATGCAGCCTCAGGCGGGGTTGCTCTCCGACAGAAGACGCACGCAAAAAAGCCGCCCCGAAGGACGGCTTCAAAAAAATACACGTGTCGTCTGAAAAAGCTTGCGACTACAGGCAGCCTTCCAGATGCAACAGGGCTTCCTTGATAGGCAATCCGCCGCCGTAGCCCACCATTTTGCCGTCCGCGCCGATAACGCGGTGGCAGGGAATGAATATGGCAATGGGGTTGCGATTATTGGCAAGGCCCACCGCCCGGTATCCCTTGGGGCAATTGGCGGCTTCGGCTACCTGCTTGTAGTTGCGGGTCTGCCCGTAAGGTATCGTTTGCAGAGTATGCCACACGCCCCGCTGAAAGTCCGTGCCCTCCGGGGCAAGAGGCAAATCAAAATCGCGGCGCTTCCCGGTCAGATATTCATCAAGCTGCTTGAAGGCTTCCTTCAGCAGGGGCGTTTCCTGTTCCGTGGTATTTTTCAATGCTTCAAAGGGGGCCGTGGGGCCAAGATCAAGCCGGCTTATGTTCCCCCCGCACTCCACAATACGCACAGTACCGATAAGCGGCACTTCACGCGTCAGCGCATGGGCTGCTTGGGGAGGTTCTTTTTTCTGTTTGCTGTTCATGCCTTCTTTTCCTTCTTCACGGTTACGGGTTTGAGGGAATAGGCAAAAATCGCGCCCACAATGGAAAGCGCCGCCAGCGACTGAAAGGTGGCTGCCATGCCGTAGTTGTCTGCAATCCAGCCGAGCAGCGGGGCAACCACGCCGCCAAGGCTGGTTGCAAGGCCAAGGGTAATGCCCGAGGCAAAGCCGATGTTCTTGGCAAGATACTGCTGGCCCAGCACCACCTGCGCGCTGAATGGCGCGTACAGCACAAAGCCCAGCAGCGGCAGCAATGCCCAGGCAGCATACAGGTTGTTGCTCAGGCTGAATACCGCAACCACTGGCGGCAACAGGGCGAAGACCCCGCGAATAACTGCGCGGTAGCCGAATTTGTCAGAAAGCATCCCGCCAAAAAAGTTGCTGATAACACCGCATACGCTGAAAAAGGTCAGGGCCACCGCGCCCGTTGCGGTGGACTGCCCGAAGGCGCTGACCCAGTAGAGCGGAATAAAGGTGTTAAAGCCCACAAAGGTGATGGAACGGGTCACGATGGAGACCGTCAGCTTAGAAAATTCCCGCCAGTTGTTCTCGCCGGGGGTTTCCCCCTCCGCCCCAAGGGCTGGCCCGACCTTGCCGCCTGCCGCCGCGCCCACCTTCTTGGTCGCTCCCATGCGGGCGATGGACCACACCAGGATGCTCGCCGTTATCACAGCCAGCACGGCAAAAACCGTCGTGCCCGTCAGGCCAAAGGCTCCAAGGCAGGCCGTGGCCAGCAACGGCCCAAGCACAAAGCCCCCATTGCCGCCAATGGAAAACAGGCTCATGCCCGTGCCCTTGTTCTGGCCTGAAACCGCGTTGGCAAAACGCGCTCCTTCCGGGTGGAACAGGGCCGCGCCAATGCCGCTCAGGCCAATTGCCGCAAAAATCCCCCAATAGCCGGACATCCAGCCAATGGCCGCGAGGCCGCAGCCCGCCAGCAGCACGCCCACGGGAATAAACCAGGGTTTGGAAAACCTGTCTGAAAGCAGGCCGAACAGCGGCTGGATCATGGATGACAGGCAGGAGTAGGCAAACATCAGCCCGCCCGTTGCCTGATAGCTCAGATCAAAAGCCGACCGCAAAAAAGGCAGTATGGCGGGCAAGGCCCCGCCGTTAATATCACACGACAAATGCCCTAACGACACGAGGAGTATTTTCTTTTTGTCCATTGCGGCACGCTACACCAATGTTATTCCAAATCCAAGCAACGCGCGCCAGTTCACAAGCGTGGGAACTGCACTGCGCCCCCGGCGGTTGACGCGCTGCACCGGCTCGCTTAAGCAGAGGGAGGCCATGAAAACGACAACTTTTTCCGCCCCCGCAGGGCATGCCGCACCACACCCGTCTGCAACAACAGTCGAGGCCGCATCTACCAAGGATTATTCGACCTGTGCCGACATCTGGCTGGCGGCCTCTCTGGCAGGGCATGACTTTGTGCCTGCCGCGTTCTGGCGCGGGCAACGGGCGGCTATGGCGGAAAGCTATCTGCCTTCATCGCAGGTTTTATTGCTGACCGCTGATGGAGAACCCGCCGCATTTGCCGCAACCCTGCCGGACGACAACTGCACGTATCTGGCGGGATTGTTCGTATTGCCCCGCTGGTGGGGCAAGGGCCTTGGGCGGCAGCTGCTGGAACTGGTGCAGGAACAGGTGCGGGCTGAACTCCCCGACCAGAAAATCGCCAGCCTCCGCTGCTCCGTGTACGAAAAAAACAGCCGCGCCCTGGCATTTTATGCCCGCATGGGGTTTATCCCCACCGGGCGCAGCATCTGCCCGCATACCAACGAACCGCAAACAGACCTGCTCTGGACTGCGGCGAACTCTGTTCACGACAAAGCGGCTGCAACCTGCCGTCCCTAGGCAAAAAGCGCCGCAGGAGCCACCATGAGCAATCATTCTTCGTCATCAGCCAGTTCCAGCGCAACCTCCCTGCCCAAGGTGGCCCTCATTGCCACGGGCGGCACCATTGCGGGCGTTGCCCCCACGCCGCTTGAGCAGATCAGCTATCAGGCGGGGGTGCTCACCGTTGACAGCATGCTCGAAACCCTGCCCGGCATTGAGGGCGTGGCCCGCATCACCAGCGTGCAGTGTGGCAACCTGCCCAGCGAAAACATCACCCCCGAGCATTGGGCCATGCTGGGCGAGCAGTGCGCCAAGGCGCTGGACGACCCCGAAATCTGCGGGGTGGTGCTGACCCACGGCACGGACACGCTGGAAGAATCGGCCTTCTATCTGCATCTCACCCTTGCCAGCCCCAAGCCCGTTGTGCTGACCGGCTCCATGCGCCCCGCCACCTCGCTGAGCGCGGACGGCCCTATCAACATACGCGATGCCGTGGCCGTGGCGGCCTGCCCCCAGGCGCAGGCCCGCGGCGCGCTGCTGGTCATGAACAGCCGTGTGCTTTCGGCCCGCACGGCTGTAAAAGTCGCTACGCTTGATGTGGAGGCCTTCCGCGCACTGGAATCGGGCTGTCTTGGCCGGGTTATCAACGGCGAACCCCAGTTTTACTACGGCGGCGAGGAAAATCCCGCGCTGGCCGGAACCTTTGCCGGGCTTGCGGGCCGCAAGAACCTGCCCCGCGTGGATGTGATCTACGGTTGCGCGGGCATGCCTGTTGACCTTGTGCGCTATTCCGTGGAACGCAGCGCGGGCATAGTGCTGGCTGGCATGGGCAACGGCTCCATGCCCGATGCCGTGCGCCACGAACTGCGGCAGGCCATTGCCGGGGGCATCCCTGTTATCCGGTGCAGCCGTACCGGGTCCGGCCCGGTGACGCCCCTTGATGAATACGAGGGCTTTGTGCCCGGCGGCATGCTTTCGCCCGCCAAGGCCCGTGTACTGCTGATGCTGGCGCTGGAACAGCAAAAAGACGCCGAACCGGCGCAGCGCATGCTTTCGGTGCGCGAAGTGTTCGCCCTTGGGGCAAAACTGTAGGCAACACCGCCCTTTGGGCTTGCCTGCGGCGCAAAAAAACCGCAGTGTGGTTTTTATTTTCTTTTCAAGCCCATGACCCCAATGGAATCAGGAGAGCTTCATGTCGTATCGCTTTATTCCCCAGCTCACCGATGAGGATATCCGTCAGAAACAGCTTGAAGGTCTGCGCTACACAGTGCGTCAGGCCTGGAATTCGCCCCAGTACAGGGCAAAGCTGGAAGCCTGCGGCCTGAAGCCGGACGACATCACAAGCCTGGACGACCTGCGCCGCCTGCCCACCTGCGACGTGGAAGACCTGCGCGAGGGCTATCCCCTGCCGCTCCTGTGCGTGCCGCCGCGTGACGTGGCGCGCATCCATGCCTCCAGCGGCACCACTGGCAAGCGCAAAATTCTGGCCTACACCCAACGCGACATCGATATTTTCAGCCTCCAGATTGCCCGCTGCTTCGAGCTGGCGGGCTTTACCCCCGAAGACCGCATGCAGCTTGCCGTAGGCTACGGCCTGTGGACGGCTGGCGCGGGCTTTCAGGCGGGCAGCGAAAGGCTTGGCATGCTCACCGTGCCTGTGGGGCCGGGCAACCTTGAAATGCACTTGCAGCTTTTGCAGGATCTGGGGGCCACCGGCTTTACGGCCACGGCATCCATGGCTCTGCTGCTGGCGGAAGAAGTGGAACGCGCAGACCTGCGCGGCAAGATCAAGCTCAAGCGCATGGTCTGCGGCTCAGAAACCCGCAGCGAAAAGATGCGCCTCGCCATTGAAAGCAAGCTCGGCCTTGAGGGCTGTTACGACATCGGCGGCATGACCGAAATGTACGGGCCCGGCACCGCCATCGACTGCGATGCCCACGAGGGCCTGCACTACTGGGCCGACCTCTTCATCATTGAAGTGCTCGATCCCGCCACCATGCAGCCCGTTGCCGAGGGCGAAGTGGGCGAAATGGTCGTTACCAGCCTGTGCAAGGAGGCCGTGCCCCTGCTGCGCTACCGCACCCACGATCTTTCGCGCCTGCTGCCGGGCAAATGCTCGTGCGGCCTTGCCATGCCGCGCCATGATCGCATCCTTGGGCGCTCGGACGACATGATCATCTACCGTGGCGTGAACATTTACCCCGGTCAGCTCATGGAAGTCATCGGCCAGTTTGCGGAGCTTGGCGGCGAGTATCAGGTGGAACTCACCCGCGACGAGCGCGCCCTCGACCATCTGGCCCTCACCGTGGAACGCGGGCAGGGACAGACCAGCGGCAACGACGCCGCCCTGGCCCAGAAACTCGAAACCCGGCTGCACAAGGCCATCATGGCCCGTGCTTCCGTAACCGTGACCGACTACGCCAGCCTGCCGCGCACCTTCAGCAAGTCCAAACGCGTGGTGGACAAGCGCTGAGCCGTGGCAAAACAGCTTGATCGCGCCGGCGCGGGGGTTTCGCCCCGCGTCTTTAGAGCATTTTCAATGGTAATCTGCTCTGGCATGCGCCTCGCGGCAGCGCGCCTGTCGGCTCTGGGCCAGATGACTCTAGGCCAGATGACTCTGGGCCAGATGGCCCTGTGTCTGTTGGCCCTGTGCCAGATGACCCTGTGCCAGATGACCCTGTGTCTGTTGCCCACGGCGGCATCCGCGCGCCCAATCGCCGATGTGGACAGCCCCGCCTGGTGCGCCCGGCATATTTCGGCACTACAAGGGCAAGGGCAGGAGCAAGAGCATAAGCATAAGCAGGTTGCGTGCCTGCGGCTTGAAGAAACCTGCCGCGCTGCCCTGCCCGACCTGGCCCCCGCCGCCAGCTGCCCGGACAGGCAGCTTGACCGTTGCGTGGCCCGGCAGCGTGACGGCGGATCGTGGTGCGCCATCCTGTGCTGCTTTGACCCGGATGACCCCACATGCCGCGCTGCCGCGGTCGGCGTGCCTGAATTTCTTTCCACGCCCCAACGCTGAAGCTTGCCCGCAGTCAGGCTGTCGCCGTGCTGCGCCCTTCCCGCAGGCTGCACGTATCGCCCCCCCCCCTTGCCGCATAGACCTTTGCCTCTTTTTGACATAGAATTTTATGCGAGCGCGCCCCAGTTCAACGCGCCAGAACCGCCGACACTGGAGCGCGTATGCCCCTTGCCGCCTCACCCGCATCCTTCATCTCGCTTGCAGGCTATCTCATGCTTGCAGGGGGATCGTTTGCGCTGGTGCGGCCAGGGCTGGGCATACTTATCGTTCCCGTACCGCTTCTGGCTATTCCCCTGCATTTTTTTGCGCGCCGCATTGGCGATTTTACAGGCGTGGCGCATTCCCGCTGGCAAATGCGCACCTTCGCCCTTTTCCTGCTGCTGTTCCTCGGCCTTGTGGGCATCTTTTTCATTCTTGGCGCAAGCTGTACTGACGGCCCGGCTTTGGATCAGCTGGAACTCATCGGCAATGCCTATAATTCCGGCAATGTTGACCTGTATGCTTCACTGGTGGGATTGTGGGAAGTCAAGGAGTTGCAGGTTTTCACCCTGAGCGCCTCGGTGTGGGCCGGGTTGGCCCTGTTATGGCCGCTCAAACGGGCATTTCAGGGCATGCTGGCGCTTATTGCGGGCATTGCGCCCAAGGCCTTGCCCCTCTGGGGCTGCTGGCTGGCCTTTGCGGCCGCCATTGCGGCGCAGGGCGGCATGCTGGCCTGGCTGGTGGCCCGGCAGGTTTAAGGCCCAACTCAAACGTACTGTCCCCCCAAAATGGCGCGAAAGCCTGCGAGAGACGCCGCACCGCCCGCACTCCAACTTTCCGCACCCAAAAACAGAAGCCGCACAAACCGGACGCGCTGTCCCGGCTCATGCGGCTTCCGCAACAAATATGCGGCTCAGGCCAGCGCCCGCTACTGCTTTCTGGGTTCCTTGGTCAGGTCATCGGCAGCTTCGCGGGCATGGCGCACCAGGATGGCGCGCGCACCGGCAATCTGACCCAAACCCTTGAGGTTGGCCTCCACCTTGAAACCTGCGGCCTTGAGCTTTGAGGCCCAGGAATCGTCTTCATCCCCGGCCAGATCGTTGTGCGCATGGTCGCCAGCCACCAGCATGAGCGGCTCGATAACCACTTTCTTGACCTTGGCGGCCTTGAGTTCCGCCAGCAGGTCG
This sequence comes from Desulfovibrio sp., assembly GCA_047602655.1. Classification (GTDB taxonomy): domain Bacteria; phylum Desulfobacterota; class Desulfovibrionia; order Desulfovibrionales; family Desulfovibrionaceae; genus Desulfovibrio. The sequence continues at coordinate 8,753 of JASGGT010000048.1, forward strand.
TCCACGCTGCGCGCGCCCTCGACTGTTGCCATAAACACGCGCTTGTCCGCATCGTGGAACACGGCGCGCGTGCCTTCAAACGTCAAATCCGCGCGGCCATGGCTCTGGCCGTGGCCCATGAGCACCAGGGCGGCATCCTTGCCGCGCAGGGATTTGACGTCTTCCCTGATGGCCTCAATGAGTTCCTGCGCGTCTTTTTTCGATTCCAGCATGGGGCGGCCAAGAAATACGGAGTCAAAGCGGCCCGGATTTTTTTGCAGATCGATAAGCACTGCCCTTTCAAGCGCGCTGAACTCCTCGCCCGCCATGACGTGCAGCGACTGCACGCGCACGACCCTGGCGCCGTCCTTGGCAAGCTGGGCGAGGCCATCGCTGATGCCGCCCACGGGATGCCCCTCGGCGGCTATTTTTTTGCGGATAATCTGCGAAGTATAAGCCCACACCACAGGCTGACCGGGAAAAGCGGCCTTGAACTCAGCATCCACGGCCTTCATGGAAGCCAGGGCTTCGGGAACGCTGGTGCCAAAGGCCACCAGCAGCACGCCTGCCTTGGGGCTTTCCGCGCCGGATTCAGCGGCAGGGGCAAGCACAGGCGCGCCCATGACGGCGCACAGCAAAAGAAGGGGCAAAAGGGTACGGGTGAAAAAATGCAGAATGGAATGCGGCGCAGTACGCAGCATGGCAACCTCCTCAATGGCGCGTTGACGGGTTGAAGTTGGATGAAATGCCGGAGGATATTCGGACTTGAGGGCGTGGGGGCCTTGCGCCCCTGGCCTAGACTTCGCCTTCGCCGCTCGCGCGACTGGCTGTAGCGCCCCGCCATGTGGCGGAACGATGAAGCTTCGTTCCCTCTTACCGCAGCGCGACTGTTTCCGATTTTAACGGAATTCCCCGCCGACTTTTTAAAAACAATTCATGCGGCAATAAAAGTCAAGTGGGCAAACCCTGCAAGCCCCGCCAGACAGGCCCTTGCAGGGAATGCCCCGCGCGGGCTGCCGCGCCAGGGCCATCCAAAGCGGCGCAGAATCCCGGTTTTTCGGCGGCTAAAGCCGATTTGGCGCGTATTTTTTCTTGTTCTTTTGATGAAATCCTGATAATAAGGCACCTCCCTGTTATGGGGAAATTATGTTTGGAGGCTGGACATATGGCAGGTTTGGAAACCGGGCACGACAACGAAATCAATTTCGAAAGCGCCCTTGAAAACTACCTCAATCCCGATTTCGGCGATCTTGAGGAAGGCTCTATCACGAAGGGCGAAATCGTCCGCGTGGATGATGACAATGTGCTTGTTGACGTGAACTTCAAGTCCGAAGGGCAGATTCCCGCGGCAGAATTCCGCGACCCCGCCGGCAACATTTCCGTCAAAGTGGGCGATCGTGTTGACGTTTACGTTGTTCGCAAGAACGAAAACGACGGCACCATCACTCTTTCTTTCGAGAAAGCCAAGCGCATGCAGGTGTTCGACCAGCTCGAAGACGTGCAGGAAAACAACCGGGTCATCAAGGGCCACATTGTCCGCCGCATCAAGGGTGGCTACACCGTGGACATCGGCGGTGTGGAAGCGTTTTTGCCCGGTTCACATGTGGATCTGCGCCCCGTGCCGGATATGGATGCCCTGGTCAACCAGGAATTCGAATTCCGCGTGCTCAAGATCAACCGCCGCCGCAGCAACGTTATCGTTTCTCGCCGCGTGCTGCTTGAAGAGGAGCGCGATTCCAAACGCCAGGATCTGCTGCGCACCCTTGAAGAAAACCAGATCGTTACCGGTAAGGCCAAGAACATCACCGAATACGGCGTGTTTGTTGACCTCGGCGGCCTCGACGGCCTGCTGCACATCACCGACATGAGCTGGAAGCGCATTCGCCATCCCAAGGAAATGATCACCATCGGTCAGGAACTGACCCTGAAGGTGCTTTCCTTTGATCGCGACAACAACAAAGTTTCCCTCGGCCTCAAGCAGCTCGTGCCCGATCCGTGGCAGGACATCTCCGCCCGCTTCCCCGAAGGGGCCAAGTGCAGCGGCAAGGTCACCAACCTGGTGGACTACGGCGCATTTGTGGAACTGGAACCCGGCGTTGAAGGCCTGGTGCACATTTCCGAAATGTCCTGGACCCGCAAGCGTGTCACCCTTCCCAGATGGTTCACACCGGCGATGAAGTCGAAGTGGTCATTCTGGGCGTGGACGGCGACAAGAAGCGCATCAGCCTCGGCATGAAGCAGGTTCGCCCACTTGGGAACTGGTTGCTGAAAAGTACCCCGAAGGCACCATCCTTGAAGGCGTCATCAAGAACATCACCGAATTCGGCATGTTCATCGGCATCGAGGACGGCATCGACGGTCTTATCCACGTTTCCGACATTTCCTGGACCAAAGGTGCGCCACCCACGCTGTACAAGGTGGGCGACACCGTGCAGGCCAAGGTGCTGACCGTGGATCAGGAAAACGAAAAATTCACCCTCGGCGTGAAGCAGCTGGTGGACGATCCGTGGGGCCATGTGCCCAACACCTACCCCGTGGGCTGCACCATCAAGGGCATCGTGACCAACATCACCGACTTCGGCCTCTTTGTTGAAGTGGAGAAGGCATTGAGGGTCTGGTGCACGTGTCCGAACTTCCAGCAAGAAAGTGAAGACCCCCGCCGAGATCTACAAGGAAGGCCAGGAAATCCAGGCCAAGGTCATCCACGTCAGCGCTGAAGAGCGCCGTCGGGCCTGTCCATCAAGCAGATCAAGGACGAAGAAGAACGCCGCAAGCCCAAGGAATTCCATTCCGGCCCGCAAGAAGCCGGTCAGAGCCTGGCGACCTGCTCAAGCAGAAGTTTGAAGAAAGCGAAAACAGCTAGCCTGTTTCCGCTTCAGGATACAAGGCGCTTCCTCACGGAAGCGCCCTTTCTTCTTGCCTGCCAAAAAACTCCGCCCGCGCGCACGAACCGGCACTGGCGCAGGTGACATCAAGGCAGGCGCAACAGGCCATGGGGCAAGAGTTTAGTTGACAGGGGCTGCCAGGGGCTTGCCTGGGCTCCGGCACGGCATATCAGCCCAGTTTGAGCAGGGCCGCGCCGCCGACCACCAGAACCACGGAAACGCCGCGCAGAGGGGTAAAGCGCTCGTGCAGCAGCCACATGGCCAGCAGCATGCCAAAGATCACCGAAGTTTCGCGCAGGGCCGCCACCACGGCAATGGGCGCAATGGTCATGGCCCAGGGCTATGCCGTAAGAGGCCATGCTTGCCAGCCCGCCGGCCGCGCCCACGGCAAGCCGCTTGCGGGCATAGCCCACATAGCTCCAGCCGTGCCGCCACAGAATGTAAGCATGCACGGGGAACGTGTTGATCAAAAAAATCCAGGTGGTGTAGGTAGCTGCGTTGCCGCTTTCGCGCGCACCAAGGCCGTCCGCCAGCGTATACCCCATAATGATGCATGACGTGCGCAACGAGATAAAAACCTCGCTCCAGCCATAACCACGGCGCATGTTATCCGTGGCAAGACACAAAATCCCCGCGCACAGCGTGAGCACGCCGCACCATGCGCCCATAGACATGTTCACGCCAAAGGCCAGCAGGGCCAGCGAGGTGAACAAGGGCGCGCATCCGCGCATTACGGTGTAGGCAAAAGACATGTCCACCCGCTCATACGCGGCAGAAATGCAGATGTAATATCCTAGGTGGCACAGGCACGACATGCCAAGATAAGCCCATGCGGCCTGCGGCAGCGGCGGCAAAAAAGGCAGCAGACACAACGCGCCCGCGCATGCGCCAAGGGCGTTCAACCCTGTTTCAAACAGCTTGTTTGAGCCGCTTTTGACAATAATATTCCAAAGCGCGTGCAAAAATGCGGCAAAGAGAATGGCGAGCATTATTGATGGCGACATGGGTATTGCTACCTTTTTGCAGGGGGAATGCCAAGGGCACACCGCCCCCTTGCAACTGAGGCAATACCATGTTCCTGCCCAATGGGAGCCTTATACAGTGCGTCAATGCGCCCATAATTGCCAGCGATGTTCTGGCCCACGCAGCCCTTGTGGGGTGATATCGTTCTCGGAACTACGACAGATAGCGGTTGCCTCAGCCCTGGCACGCTGTTCCGTCCAGTGTGCTGCACAGGCATGGCTCTGCAAAATATACTACGCAAGAACAGTTATCCCTTTTGACTGCAAGAGCAAAAATCAATACGATTAAAATTCACAGCCGCCGCGCAGGTTCCGCACTCTTGCACGGCGCAATTTTTTTACCCTGTCCCAAACCACTCCCACATGCGGAAGCAAACATGCAGAAAGTTCTCATCGTTGAAGACAGCCGGACAACAGCGCGCTTTATGGCGCACAATCTCAAGGAACAGTTGGGGCTTTCCTACGAATGTGCCGAAAATAGCGAGCAAGCGCTGAAACTGCTGGAGGAGGATTCCTCGCAGTACTTTCTTGCCCTTTGCGACCTCAACCTGCCCGATGCCCCCAACGGCGAGGTAGTTCCGGCCATTCTTGCCCGGAACATCCCGGTGGTGGTGGTCAGCGCCCATTTTGACGAAGGCATCTACAAGCGGCTCATGCTGCAGGGCGTTACCGATTACATCGTCAAGCGCACACCCGATGACATGATGTACCTTATGCGCGTGGTAAGCCGCCTGCGCGCCAACAGCGGCGTTGAAGCCCTGATTGTGGACGATTCCAATCTCTGGTGTATGCAGGTATCAGAGCTATTGCGGCGTCAGCGCATCACCGCCTACACGGCAAACAACGGGCTGGAAGCCTTGCAGATTCTCAAGGAGCATCCTGGCATACGCATTGTGCTGGCCGACCACTACATGCCCGGCATGGACGGCATCAAGCTCACCGCCGCCATCCGCAAAACCCACACCATGGACGAGCTGTCCATTATTGTCATTTCTGTGGGCACGGATGCTGGCGCGCAATTTCTGCGATCAGGGGCCAACGATTACGTGTTCAAAACATCCTCTTTTGAGGAGCTGTTATGCCGTATTTCCATGAATCTCGACATACAGGATCTCATCCGCAAAAACCGCGCCCTGGCGGAGCGGGACGCCCTCACCAATCTGCTGGTGCGCCGTCAGTTTTTCGCTGAGGCGCAAGAGGCTGTGGCCGTGGCCAGAAAAGAGCGCCGCCCCCTTGCCGCGGCCATGATCGATGTGGACTACTTCAAGCAGGTCAATGACCGTTACGGCCACCTGGCGGGCGATATTGCCCTGCGGCAGCTCGGCGGCATGCTGAACGCGGAATTCCCCGCGCCGTACATCTGCGGCCGCTACGGCGGCGAAGAATTCTGCGTGGTTGCCCCAACAGGGGATACACAGGACTTTGTCCGCAGGCTTGAAAATTTTCGCACTTCCGTCAGTTCAAAACCCGTACAGATCGGCGCGCTCAGCATAGCCATTTCTGTTTCCATCGGCATGGCCGAGCAAAAGGCCAGCGACCTTGAATCGCTCATCAGCGCGGCGGACGCGCAGCTTTATACCGCCAAACGGGAAGGGCGCGACCGTTTTGTCAGGCAGGCCTAGGTGTAATGTTCCAATAGGTTGTTCACCCTTTCCCTCTCGGTTTGCTGTTGTGTGGTAACTCCAGCTTTACCGATTTGGGGAGGGTGAACAACCTATTGGAACATTACACCTAAGCCCGTGCAGCCCGCAGCGCCATACTGAAACTCTCTTTGTTCAAAGGAATATCCATGCACTGCCAGAACCTTCTGTTCGATCCCGCCCGCGTTCCTTCGCCCTGTTTTGTTCTGGACGAAGCGCAGCTTCTGGCCAATGCCGCCACCCTTGGCGCAGTTCAGGAGCGCACCGGGGCCAAGATTCTTCTTGCGCTCAAGGGTTACGCGGCCTGGGCGACTTTTCCGCTTCTTTCGCGCACCAAGGGGCACGGCCCGCTGTGGGGGGCCTGCGCAAGTTCTGTGGACGAAGCGCGGCTGGCGCGGGAGGACTTTGGCGGCGAGGTGCATGCCTTTGCCGCAGCCTGGAACCGGCGCGAAATGGCCGAACTGCTCACGCTTGTGGATCATCTGGTGTTCAACTCCATTGCCCAGTGGCGCGAATTTGCGCCCGCAGTGGCCATGCAGAACAAGAGCCGCTGCCCGGACCGCCAGATTCAGTGCGGCCTGCGCATCAACCCTGAGCATTCCGAGGGCGCAGCCGCCATCTACAATCCCTGCTCACCGGGCTCGCGCCTGGGCATCAGACCCAAAGACTTTGATCCTGCGGCTCTGGAGGGCATTTCCGGGCTTCATTTCCACACCCTATGCGAACAGGGGGCAGATGCCCTTGAGCGCACCCTGGCGGCCGTTGAGCGCCATTTTGGGCAGTGGTTGCCGCAGTGCCGCTGGATCAACTTTGGCGGCGGGCACCACATTACCAAACCCGGCTATGATCTTGATCTGCTCTGCCGTTGCCTGACCGACTGGCGCGACCGCTATAACGCGCAGATATACCTTGAACCGGGCGAAGCTGTGGCTCTGGACGCAGGCTGGCTTGTGGCAACGGTGCTGGATGTGGTGCATGCCGACATGCCTGTGGCCATTCTTGATATCGGCGTTCCCTGCCACATGCCCGATGTCATTGAAATGCCCTACCGTCCGCGCGTGCGCTACGAATCTGCCAATGTGGCAGAGCTGGCGGGCGAGGCAGGGGAGCAGGCATGGACATGCCGCCTTGCCGGAAAATCCTGCCTGGCGGGCGACGTGGCCGGTGAGTATTCGTTCAACGCGCCTCTTGTACCTGGCCAGCGGCTGGTGTTTGAAGACATGGCCATCTACAGCATGGTCAAGACCACCACGTTCAACGGCCTGCGTCTACCCTCCATTGGCATTTGCGAAGCCGATGCTGCGGGCGAAACGCGCTTTCGCATGCTGCGGGAATTTGGCTACCAGGATTTCAGAACACGGCTTTCATAAGCGGGCAGAGCTGTCCCGAACCATTCCATTCTGGAAAGCAGAAAGGCCCGGATCGCTGATCCGGGCCTTTCATTTGTACTTCCCTGTGGGGGGGAGGACAGTGGAAAATCTGGCGGTTTGCTCTCATGCCTTAGCTGAATTACACGCCTTTGGCAGAGCAAAGTCAAAAGAAACATTACCCTCGTATCAGGAGGCCGGAGCCTGAGCCGGGGCAAGGGCAGAGCCTTCTCTCGGCTGGGCTGCGCTGCTGCCTGCAGGCTGGGGAGCATCCTGCGCGGGATGCGCGGCAGTGCCGGGCAATGCTGCCTGCCCTGCAATTTCGGGGCTTTGGCTTTCTTCCAGTTGCCAGGGGGTGCTGCTGCGCGCCAGAGGGATATCGGCCGAACCGGCAGGGAAGCTGTGCGGCGGCAGTTCTTCTGACTGATGCACGCCTTCAACCTGATGCCGGGCGACCATGGGGGGCTCGTCCATCCCGGGTGCGCCACGCTTGACGCGCGTCATGAGCAGGCCGGGTTCAGGATCCATAAGTCCCTCAAGATAATCGGTCACGGTCACAAAACGCTGACACCCACCAGCGCGCAGATCACGAATGATGCGCGGCAGGTCGTCTACAGTGCGCTTGTGCGAGTCGTGGAATAAAAAGATGCCGCGCAATGTTCCCGGCGCATAGACTGTGCCCCTGTTGTTGCGCAGGGTGGCGTAATTGTCTGGCAGACGCTGCCAGTCGCGGCTGTCCATGGACCAGAGCATGAGGGAAAGCCCAAGGCTGGCTGCAACTTTTTCCGTAGAGGCGTCATACGAGCCGTAGGGCGGGCGCATGAACTGGGGTGAAGCCCCAAGGTTGCGCAGAATGGTATCTGTACGGCGCAGTTCTTCTTCTTTGCGCGCAAGGCTGACCACGCGCAGATTGGGGTGTGAATAGGAGTGGTTGCCCACCTCATGCCCCTCTGCAATGACGCGCTTTACAATATCAGGATGACGCTCGGCCTGATTGCCCAACATGAAAAACGTGGCGGGGATGCCGTATTCTTCCAGCATGTCCAGCAGATGCGGCGTGTTTATCGACGGGCCGTCATCAAAGGTGAGGGCACACAGGTTCTCCCGCATGGGTTGATCCATGATGGCGTTGCCTTCCACCACACGTGCCTGCGCCGGATGGGCAGCAAGCCCAACAGCTAAAAGGCAGGTCGCCAGACATATCTGCTTGAAAAAAAATCTCATTTTTCTTGTGCCTCAACAGCGAATTGCCCAAAACAGAAAACCGCCTCCCCGGCGGCGCATCAACTGTGCTGCTTTTGCGCCGGAAGCGCGAAAACAGCGGCGTTCAGCGTTCTGTAATGTGCTAAGGGAGGTCTAGCACTCCCCAAGAAGCACCGCAACACAAGCAAAAGGGCATTCTGGGGCATTTTTTGGCCTTTTACTTAAAAATCAGCATGTTAAAATTTTTGTCTTGTAAAAATTTTTTTACTTCATTTTTTTCGCTTGACTCTGAGGGGGTGTTTGCGTAGAACTCATCTTCGCCGGGAGGGCAGTTAGCTCAGCTGGTAGAGCACCGCCTTCACACGGCGGGGGCCACAGGTTCAAGTCCTGTACTGCCCACCATCCCAAAAAACGGAGCGGTAGTTAAGTCGGTTATAACGCCGGCCTGTCACGCCGGAGGCCGAGGG
>JASGGT010000049.1:0-16951 GCA_047602655.1 Desulfovibrio sp.
TTTTCTTCAAGCGCGAGGAGCGTTTATGCTCCCCTTCGCTTCAGGAGTCAACCGTTTTTTTCGTATCCGCGAAAATTCTTTTCGCTTGCGTTTCCGTAAACCGTTTTCCCTTGTCGCGAAGGGGGAAATTGCCTTAAAGCCCCACGCAAGTCAAGCAACAAATACAAATTCTTGCAAAACAATTGATCCCTATCTGCGCTAACGCGCCAGCAGCGCGGCTTTCAGCCTATTGTTCCACTACCAGCCGCGCGCCTGTGCGCAGGTTCTTTTCATCCACGCTGTTCCAGCGTTTCAGGTCATCCACGCTCACATTGTAGGTACGGGCAATCTTCCACAAGGTATCATTGGCCTGCACGGTATAGGTGGTTTTGCTGGTTTTGGCGGTTTTAGCGGGCTTATCCTTGTCCCGATCCTTGCCAAGACGCCCATCAGGCCCAGCGGCCACAGGCCGACCCACTGCGGCCACAGCCTGACCATTGCTCTGAGCTCCGCTCTGAGCAGGGATGCGCAGCACAGCGCCAGCATGCACCTTGTGTGGATCAGAAATACCGTTGCACTGCTGGATATCCTGCACGCTCACACCATATTTGCGGGCCACAGAAGTGAGCGTTTCATCCGCTCGCAGCGTGTGCTTTGGTCCATCATTGGCGGCGACCACCCGGGCCGGGGCAGCCTGCGGCTCGCGCACGGCGGTTTCCTTGCCGGACTTGCCCGCCTTGGCCTGCCCCTTTGCCGGTTTTGCATCCAGAGCCGCAACAGCTTGGGCGGACATGTTCACCGAGCGCGGCACCAGCACCGTTTCGCCAGCCTTTAAATAAGGATTGCCCGGATTGGCCGCCCGCAACGATGCCACAGGCACACCGCAACGGCGGCTGATTTTGTCCCAGGAGTCAGCGCTGGAGGCCACGGTGGTCGGGGCCCACCCCGCATAGGGCGCGCACTGGGACGAAGACAGAAAGGCCTGGGCCGCACGCTCACGGCTTGCCGGTACATATATATATGTAGTGCGGCTGGTGTCTGTCATGGGGCGTTTGTGATGCCTGTTGTATGCTGAAAACTCGTCCATATCCATGCGGCAGGCGCGGGCCACGCCCGCCAGATCAGTGCCCGGCTTTGCGGTCAGGCGCAGCACGCCCGGAGCGTTGTCGGGATGGATGGGGTCAAAGCCAAGCTGGGGAAGATTGCGCATGATCTTGGTCACAGCCAGATAGCGCGGCACATACTGCTTGGTTTCATCGCGCAGCTGCGCTTTGTCGTCCAGCATATTGTTGCGCGACTTGATTTCAAAAAAGTCACGCCCGCCCGTGCCCTGCTTGGCGCGGCCAATCTTGCCTTCTCCGGCATTATAGGCCGCAATGGCCGTGGGCCAGTCGCCAAAGTCGCCATAGAGTTTTTGCAGGTAGTCTGCCGCAGCCTCGGTGGATTTGAAGGGATCAAGCCGCTCGTCTGTCCACCAGTCCTGATTCAGACCATACTTTTGCCCGGTATAGGGCATGAACTGCCATGCCCCTGCGGCCCCGGCAGGCGAGCGCACCTCGCTGCGGTAACCGCTTTCCACAATGGCAAGGTAGGCCAGATCTTCCGGCATGCCCCGCGAACGGAACACTCGCTTGGCATAGGCAAGAAACTGCTCCGCCCTTTTTGAGGATGCGCTCATGGTGGGGCGGCCCTTGCGCAAAAAGTATTTGTACTGGCGCGTTACGTCCGCCATGGCGCTTTCGGGGATGTTTTTGTCCACTTGTCCGGTAGTGTTGAGCGCGGCGGTTTCGCTGGCGGTCAGCGGCGGGGAGGTATCTTCTTCTGGTACAGACATCGACAATCCCCCTCCGGGGTTGCTGCCCTGCCGTGAGGCGCAGCCCCCGGCAAGCAGCAGACAGCAGACAACAGCCAGAAAACACAGTCTTGCCATTGCCGATCCGTTCCTGTTCGATGCTGCAACCATTGTTCCCTCCCCTTTTGCCGCCCCGGCTTGCCTTCTGCCGGGAAGATGCGTACACAGCCGCCAAGGGCTGTCTGTTCCTTCCCCGTGCGCGACGCCACGGCATGGACTGTCAAAAGCCCACACACGTGCGCAACCGCGCAGCATATCGCATAAATATTTCTAGCGGGTTCTTACCCGCACAATCCTCCCCAATCACTCAGGCCGCATGGCGGCCAATGCACACAGCCCGGAGGCGCATATGCATAATGAAACTGAACAAGCCCCGCTGCTGCCAGGTCTCAAGCCGGTGCTGGAACTGCTTGCCAGCGAGCCCCAGCGCATCGACTGCGTCTTCTGCAAAAAAGGCCTGCGGGGCCCTGATGCACAGGAAGTGCTGAACCTCTGCCGTCAGCACAACGTGCGCTTCAGCCTGGTAGACCAAGTGGCCCTCGACCGCCTGTGCCGTGGCGCTGGCGGTCAAACTGCCCAGGGCCGTCAAGGCCGTGACGGCGTTTCCCATCAGGGCGTTGTGGCCCGTCTGGCCGCCACCGGCTTTACCGAACTTGCCGACCTGCTGGCTGCGGCTGCCGATGCCCCCCTGCCCCTCATTGTGGCCCTTGACCAGGTGCAAGACCCCGGCAATGTGGGCACAATCTGCCGCACCCTGTATGCTCTGGGCGGCGCGGGCATCATTTTGCCCCAGCACAACAGCGCCTACCTTGGCCCCGCAGCCCGCAGGGCCGCTGCGGGCGCACTGGAAAAACTGCCCGTAACCCGCGTCACCAACCTGGCCCACGCCCTCGACAGCGCCGAAGAAGCGGGCCTGACCATTTACGGCGCGGGCGGCGATGGCCCGTCAAGCCTCAACGCCTTTGATGAACCCATGCAGTTGCCTGCCGTGCTGGTTCTGGGCAATGAGGACAAAGGCCTGCGGCCCGGCGTTGCCAAACGTTGCGCTCACATGCTGCGCATTCCGCTTGCCCGCACCTTTGACTCGCTCAACGTGGCGCAGGCCGGCGCTGTACTGCTGGGCCTTGCCGCAGCTCACAGGGCAAAAGATTCTGCATCGTAGGGCAATTTCTGCACAGCTAATTCCAAAGCAAAAAGCACGCCAACATAACTGGCTCTTTTTGCACAGTTCAGACAAGCTCTTGACAGCATAAAAAAGGAGGTGCAACCGCACTTCCTTTTTTATTGCAAACAAAACAATCCTAAACTTTCTCTAGATTTTTATTAGATAGAATTTATAGATTACAGCAGGCGCATTAACTACACAAAATGCAGTCATACCACTACACATATCTCCCCCATAACAACTGCAACAACAGACTATCAGCCTTTGTTGCGCGACCACCGTTTAAGACAGGCAGACAAAGCCCCGTTGAACGCAAAAAACCCGCTCTGCCATTGCAGCGCATGGTGGCGCGGCTGGCGGAGCGGGTTGAACGCGCCGATGAGGGCGACCCGTAAGTCAGTTCTACCTAATATACGTGGGAATATTGATGAAAACGTCGCGGGTAAAGGTAATCATGCGCTCCATGAGCCAGGGCAGTGCTATAAGCAGAGCCAGAAACATGCACACCACCTTGGGGATGAAGGTCAGGGTCATTTCCTGAATCTGGGTTGCCGCCTGAATAATGCTCACAACCACCCCCACGCCAAGCCCCACGCCAAGCATGGGCAAGGACATCATCAAGCAAAGTTCAATTGCCTGCCGGCCAAAACCGATGACGAAATCTGGGGACATGGGCGACTCCTGAAATTTGACGGTGTGCGAATCTTTCCAACCCTTAGGCAAAAACCGGGCCAAAGCTGTGCGCAACGCACCGGTCAGAGCAGGAAGCTGTTCACCAGAGAGCCGACCAGCAGATTCCAGCCGTCCACCATAACAAAGAGCAGCAGTTTGAATGGCATGGACACCATCATGGGCGGCAGCATCATCATGCCCATGGCCAGCAGCACGCTGGAGATGACCATATCCAGCACCAGAAAAGGGATGTAGATGAGAAAGCCGATGGTAAAGGCGGTTTTAAGCTCGCTGATGACATAGGCAGCGGCCAGCAGCATGGTAGGCACTTCTTCTTTGCTGCGCGGCGCTTCCATCTTGCTGATGGAATAAAAGACAGAGAGATCCTTTTCGCGCGTATGCTTGAACATAAAGGTGCGCAAAGGAGCCTGCGCCCGGTCGAGCGCCACCTTGTAGTCGACCTGCTCGGCCAGGTAGGGTTGCAGGGCGGTGTCGTTGATCTGCTTGCCCACGGGGTACATGATGACCACCGTCATAAAAATGGCAAGGCTGGCAAGTATCTGGGTGGGAGGCAACTGCTGCACGCCCATGGCCTGCCGCAGAAAGCTGAAAACGATGATGATGCGGGTAAAACTGGTGACCGTGAGCATGATGGCCGGGGCAACGGAAAGCACGGTGAGCAGAAAGAGAATTTCCAGCAGCACCGAGACTTTTTCCGGCGATTGCGCCCCACCGGCCAGGGTGAGCTGCATTGCGGGCATGGCCAGGTCCTGAGCCGCAAGGGCCAGAACCGGCATGAGGAGGATGAAGAGGCTAGCTGCCGCCAGCGCCGCGACGGGCTTCTTCCATGATCTGTTTGAAATCGGCGTTCTCTGGCTCATGCTGTGCCTGCTCCTCTGTCAGAAGGGTAATCTGCTGGTCTGTAACGCCCAGCAGCAACCTTCTATTCAAGAAGCGTACCACCATCAAGCCTTTACGCGGCCCAAGCGGAAGCTGCGCTTCCATGACCAGGGCATCGCGCGGGAGCGCCCCCGGACGCGGCAGAAAATTGAACTTGCCGAAACGGCGCGCCAGCCATACGGCCAGCCACAGCACGGCCACCAGCAAAAACAGAATGCCCACGGCCTGAATGTAGCTGCTCCAGGAAAAGGATGACTGCCCAAGCGTTGAAGCCGGTTCCGCCAGCGAGGCAGCGGCCTGCTCCGTAGCAATGCCCACGCTCTGCGCAGCCTGCGCGGCCATATCCAGCCCGCGCAGCATCTGCTCGGCTGCGGCAGCCACTGTCTGTTCCAGACCCGGCGGCACCGCTGCCGCAGACCCTTGCGCGCCAGAGGTGACCACGCCGCGCACGGCGCTGCCCGAAAGACCGCCTTCGGCGGCGGCCAGCAGCACAGGCAAGCTAGCCAAGCTGCTTCACCCTTTCGATGGGGCTGATAATATCTGTCAGGCGCACGCCGAACTTTTCGTTGATGACCACAGCCTCGCCGCGCGCCACCAGCTTGCCGTTCACAAACACTTCCAGCGGTTCGCCGGCCAGCTTGTTCAGCTCCACCACAGAGCCCTGACCAAGTTGCAGCAGTTCGTTGATGAGCAGACGGGTGCGCCCAAGTTCGGCAGACACATCCAGCGGAATATCCAGAATAAAATCCAGCTCCCGCTTGAGCTTGTTGTCCTTGGGTTGGCGGGCCATTTCCGTCATGTCCTGAAAATGCGCATCCACCGGATGACCGCCAAGCCCTGCACCCGCACCACCAAAGGAGGTTGGGCCCTTGTCTTCCTCATCCTGCGCCAGGGATTCTGCCCACTGGGCAGCCAGAGCTTCTTCATCCAACCCTGCGCCAGACGTTTCGCCAGACGCTCCGGCAGGCGTTCCCCCGAGGATCCCGCAGAAGATCCCGCAGAGGATCCCGCAGGCGCGGCATCGGCAGCAGGGGCGGCGGCAGCGGGCTCCGCGGCATTGGCTTCATCTTCCAGTTGCGCGGCCCACTGGGCCGCCAAGGCTTCCTGATCTTCCTGCGACATACGTCACCTCATTCTCTATTCCAACATGCTCGTCCGAAATCCGGGCGGCATCGCGGCAACGGCTCGCCCTGCAACGGGCATGGCTGCCAAAAGCCTCTGTCTGAAACCGCGTCCGCACAAAAAAACTGTCAGGGGCCGCCAGAGGCAGCGCTTATAGCGCTATTCCACGACAAAGTCGGTAAAATATACGCGTATGACCCTCTGCGCGCCCAGAATCTGGTTCAACCGCGCGGCCACCTCCGCCTTCAGCAGCACTTTGCCGTCAGGCGTGGAAATATCATTAAACGTCTTGCCCGCCAGCAGCATGATGATGGCATCGCGGATACGCGGATTGTTGGCCTGCAATGCAGCGGCAACGTCCGCATTGACCTCGACCTCCATGCCCAGCTTGAGATACCGCCGCCCCGAGGGATCAGAAATGTTCACAGTTATGGGCGGCAGCGGTAAAACCTGACCACTGCTGCGCGGCAGATCGCCCTGCCGTTCAATGCGCCCTTCGCCCGCACCACCGGATGCGCCCGCGCCGCCATGGCCCGATGCCCCGCCGGATGCTCCGGCTCCCGGCATGACCAGCTGCACCCTTGCCTGCAGCATCAGCAGATGCAGCCTCAGCAGGCGCAGAATTTGCCGAGGACGGCGTACGCATGAAAAACCACCAATAGCCGCCAATGCCAGCGCCGCTCAGCGTGATAAGCAAAATCGCCAAAATAATGACGATGCGCTTGACCTTGGAACCCTTCTTGGGGTTTTCAGCCTGCCCTTCCGGCAGGGCCTTTGATTCTTTTTCTTTGGCCGCCATATGTACTCCACCGCTATTGTGGGGTCATGAATGCGAACCGCTCAAGTCATTCAGGTCTGCATTGCATATAGCAGACTTTGTGCCAAAGCTGTTCACACCTTGGCAGGACGCGGCCCGAAAATATCCGTACCTATGCGCACCATGGTGGCCCCTTCGGCCACCGCGCCTTCAAAATCGCCGCTCATGCCCATGGAAAGTTCGGGTAGAGGCAGGCCAAGGCGGGTGCTCAAGGCATCACGCAGTTCACGCAGCCGGGCAAAATGGGGCCGCGCGGCGTCGCCCGCGTCAAAAACCGGGGGCAGACACATGAGGCCCCGCACTTCGAGGTGCGGGCAACGCTCAAGAACATAATCGGCCAATTCCGGCAAATCTGCAGACATCACACCTGATTTTTGCGATTCGCCCCCAACATTTACCTCAAACAGCACAGGCTGACGCGCACCGCCCTCCGCCAGACGCCGTTCAAAAGCGTCCGCAAGCTTGCGGGAATCAAGGGTATGCACAAGATTGAAGGCCCCCGCCACCAGCGGCGCCTTGCGACTTTGCACGTGGCCGATCATGTGCCAGCGAATTCCGGCGCAATGAGCTGCGGTGGCCGGATCTGCGTTCAGGTCCTGCCTTTTTTGCAGGGCCTCCTGAACGTAGTTTTCGCCAAAATCAATCTGCCCGGCGGCGGCCACCTGGGCCAGGGATTCCGCCGGATGCAGTTTTGAAACGGCAATAAGCCTCACGCTTTCGCGGGGGCGGCCAGCCGATGCGCAGGCCGCGTCAATGCGGTCAAGCACTCGCGCATAGCGTTCGCGCAACACGATATCGCCCATGACTACTCCGCCATCAGGCCCATCTCGCGCAGGAAGGCGGCGTCTTCAGTCCAGTGTTCGCGCACCTTGACCCAAAGCTCCAGATGCACCTTGCCGCCCACCAGATCCTGAATTTCCTTGCGGGCCTCAATGCCTATCTGTTTGATGGATGCGCCCGCACGGCCAATAACCATGGCCTTGTGCATGGGCCGCCCCACGTAGATGACCGCGTGGATCACAGTCTGGCCGCGCTCTTCGTCTTCCTCCCAGCTTTCCACATCCACGGCCACGGAATAGGGCACTTCCTGACGCAGATGCAGGAACAGCTTTTCGCGCACAATTTCCGCAGTCATGAACCGCAGGGGGGCCGTGGAAATCTGGTCTTCGGGGAACTGGGCCGGAGCAACGGGCAGCTTGGAACGGATAAGTTTTGCCAGATCCGGCAGGCCGTCCCGGTTCAGGGCCGAGGTGGGGAAAATTTCCGCCTTGGGCCACATTTCGCTCAGACGGGTCAAAAGCGGCAGCATGCGGCTTTTGTCCGAGAACAGATCCACCTTGTTGACCACCACGACCATGGGCCGGTCATCGTTGGAAAGCGCCCGGGACAGCGGCTCAAGGTCGCGTTCCAGAAATTCCGGGTGGCGGATGTACAGGTGGGCGTCAAGCACGGGCATGATGACTTCGGCCTGGGCAAGACTCTGCCACACGGCCTGGAGCATGGTTTTGCTGAGGCGACCGCGCACCTGGGCAAGGCCCGGCGTATCCATAAAAATAACCTGGGCTTTCTCGTCCGTAAGGATGCCCACAATCTGATTACGCGTTGTCTGCGGCTTGGGGGTGACGATGGTCACCTTCTGGCCGAGCAATGCGTTCAGCAGTGTGGATTTGCCCGCGTTGGGCGGCCCCATAAGCGCGACCCAGCCGCAACGATAGTTCTGATCCGACATTCTTTCTCCCGGCTGGAAACATCCAGCCTCTACCGCCGTAAACCTCGACGGGAAATTTTCTGGCAATTTTGCAGGGCGCGGGCGCACTGGCACGACAAAGGCCGCCCTATGCGGGCTAACATCGCAAAGAGATTGCGCTTCCGCGTTCGGGCGGGCATGAATTTGCGCACCAGCCCGGCACACTCAGAGTAAACTTTACTCTAGAAACATACTATAACTGGCTTTCTGTCCCACATCCGCGCTTCGGGGTCAAGACGCGGAACATTGTCCAGGCCCATCCTTCAGCTCATAACCGGGCATAAACGGCATACAGATGTTGGCACAAAACCAGCAAGAAAATCGAGCGAGGGGGCACCGCCTGCCTTGTCCACTATACCGAACAGGCCATCATTATTATACATCTGCCACGCGGCAAGCAGCAAGCCACTTTACAGCCCGCCCTTGACGACAGGCGCGCCAATGCCTACTCTCCCGCCCATGTTCAGCCTATTTACCTATATTGCACTTATTGTGGGCGTTAACTTCGCCTTTTCAGTCACCCCGCTCATCCAGTTGCCCAATGGCGATATGTGGGCTCCCCTTTCGCTCATAGTGGGCTTTATCTTTGTGGTGCGCGATTACGCGCAGCGCCGCGTGGGGCATCATGTGCTCTGGGGCATGCTGGTGGGTTGCATTGTCAGCTGGTTTATGGCCAGCCCGCAGCTTGCCCTGGCCAGCGCCGCGGCCTTTGCCGTGGGCGAGCTGGGCGACTGGGCGGTATACACCTTTACCCGCCGCTCCTTTTCACAGCGCATTCTCATTTCAAGCCTTGTGGGCGCGCCGCTGGACAGCATCGTGTTTCTGGGCATGATCGGCATTGCCACGCCATGGTCTGTCATTACCATGAGCCTGAGCAAGCTGGCAGGATCGTTGCTTGTTTTCTGGCTGGTACGCCGTCGCGAACAGCGCGAATGCGGGCTGGAGCAGATTCAGGCCTAGAGTTGCCCCCGTACAGCACAAATTGCAACCCGTGATCGCAGGATCACGGGTTTTTGTTATTTGGGAGTTTACCGTATAAACTCGGCCTCAAGCGGTACTCCGCGCAAGGGGGATCAATGGACAACCGACCTGAAGCCAGACAGTCCGATGCCGAACTCCTGCTGCAACGCCTCGATAACGCAGGCCTCACGGAATACGTACGCCTGTCGCAAAAAACCGGCAAAATACTCTGGCTCAATTTTCTGTCAGGCATTGCCAGAGGTCTGGGTTTCAGCATTGGCGCATCGTTGGTGCTGGCCGTTCTCTACAAGATACTGGCCCGGATCATCAGCATGAATATCCCATATCTCACAGAACTGCTGCAACAGATCATGAATATGGCCAAGGGGGGCTGACAGTCGCTCACACCTTCGCGGCACAAAAAAAGGGAAGGAACCATAAAGCTCCCTCCCTTTATATGGACGATATTTGTTGCGCCTACGCGCCAGCAACCGCGCGGGCGGCTTCGTCGGGATACAGGGCCGTGATTTTCGCCAGAAAATCCATATAGCGCCCTTCCACGATGGCCTGACGCGCGTTGCGCGCCAGATCGAGAAAATAGGTGAGGTTGTGCAGGGAATTGAGCCGGAAGGACAGCAATTCCTGACTGGCATACAGATGCCGCAGGTAGGCCCGCGAAAAATTGCGGCAGGCGTAGCAACGGCAGTTGGGATCAAGGGGACCGTCATCCTCTGCAAATTCGCGCCGCTTGATATTGATCTTGCCGAGCGATGTATAGAGCGTGCCGTTACGCGCATTGCGGGTGGGCAGCACGCAGTCGAACATGTCCACCCCGGCATGGATGCCCGTGGCAATGTCCAGCGGCGTGCCCACGCCCATGAGGTAGCGCGGCTTTTCGCCGGGCAAGAGGGGCGCGGTGTGGTAGAGCAGATCGTACATCTTGTCTTTCGGCTCGCCCACCGAGAGCCCGCCAATGGCAAAGCCGTCAAAATCCATGGCGCACAGTTCGTTTACCGAGCGTTCGCGCAGGTCTTTGTAAAAACCGCCCTGCGTGATGCCAAACATCAGATTGTGCGCAGAACCGGGCGGGTAGGCATCCATGGCGCGCTTGGCCCAGCGCGTTGTCAGGGCCAGGGATTTTTCCGTATAGGCGTAATCCGCGCCAAAAGGCACGCATTCGTCAAGCACCATCATGATGTCTGAATTCAGGTTCCGCTGGATTTGCAGCACCTTTTCAGGCGTGAACAGATGCTTTGAGCCATCAAGGTGGGAGCGGAACTCCACGCCTTCCTCGCGGATCTTACGCAGTGAACTCAGGCTGAATACCTGAAAACCGCCGCTGTCCGTCAGGATGGAGCCGGGCCAGGAGGCGAATTTGTGCAGCCCCCCGCGCCTGTGCACCAGTTCATCGCCGGGGCGCAGATAAAGGTGGTAGGTATTGCCCAGAATGATGGGCGCGCCAATGGCGGCCAGATCATCCGGGGCAAGAGCCTTGACGGACCCCACGGTTCCCACGGGCATAAAGATCGGCGTGGGGATGGTGCCATGAGCCGTGCGCAGCACCCCGGCGCGGGCCGCGCCGTCGGTGTGTTCGATGGTAAATACGGATTGGGACATGCCGCGCAGAGTAGCCGCAAGCGCCGCCCTGCGCAAGGGGGGATCGCGGGCCTTGCGGGCAAGGGCTTGCGGGCCGGAGCGTGCCTAAGCCCCACGGCAAATTGTTGTGCCCTGGGGGCAATATTGTTAAGGTTGCTCCCTTTCATTAAAGGGTGTTGCGCGCAAGGGCCGGGGCCGTTGCGCCGGGGGGCCGCAGGGGACGGCGACCCTTCGCTGCCGCCATGCGCGGTGCGCGGATAAACCGCGCAGAATGTCCTTCAGCAAAGTTCAAATGAGGGAATTCCCTGTGAGCGATTGCACGTTTTCACCATCGCTGTGCCACATTGATCTGGCCGCCATCCGCCGCAATTTTGGCCGCATGGGCAAGGCTGAAAAGCTTATGCCTGTCATCAAGTCCGACGCATACGGGCACGGCCTTGTGCCTGTGGCGCGGGTTTTGTCTGACGCAGGCGCGCGGCGTTTTGCCGTGGGAACCGTATCGGAAGGCATGGCCCTGCGCGATGCGGGCCTGAGGCAAACCATTGTGCCGCTTCTGGGCGCGCTCACCGATGTGGAATGGCAGGGAGCGGCCATGCAGGGCCTGACCCCCGTGGTGGGCAACTTTGACCAGCTCGAGCGCGCCGCCGCCCATTGCCACGCCGGGCGCACCCTGAGCGTTGCCATAAAATGCGAGACCGGCATGGGCCGCCTCGGTTTTTCGCAGGAAGAACTGCCCCAGGTCATCGACCGCCTGCGCGGCATCCCGGGCATAGCCCCAACCATGGTCATCTCGCACTTTTCTTGCGCGGATGTGCCGGAGCAGGAAGCCTATTCGCAGGATCAGCTCAAACGCTTCACCGCCATGTCTGACGCGCTGCGCGGGGCTTTTCCCGAAATTGAGCGTTCGCTCTGCAATACGGCCGGCACCATAGGCCGCCCCGAGGCGCACTTCGAGGTATGCCGCCCCGGCATTTCGCTTTACGGCGGCAACCCTTTTACGGGCACCGCGTGGGAAGGCAAGGGCGCTGCGCTCGGTCTGGAATGGGCCATGAGCGTCAGCGCGCCCGTCATTGAAGTGCGCCAGGTGGCCGAGGGCCGCAGCGTGTCGTATGGCCGGCTGTTTACGGCGCAGAAGCCCGCCACCGTGGCGGTTGTTGCCATTGGCTACGCCACGGCCTTCAACCGATCGCTTTCAACACGCGCCGCCATGCTCATCAACGGGCGGCGTGCTCCTCAGGTGGGTCGGGTGTGCATGGGCATGATAATGGCCGATGTCAGCGATCTGCCGCCCGTGCGCGTGGGCGACACGGCGTGGCTCGTGGGCGGCCCGGCCGAGGCGGGGCACAAGCCGGTGACGCCGCAGGACATCGCCGACGCGCTCGGCACCATTTCGTATGAAGTGCTGTGCCTTTTTGGCGGGATGAATCCGCGCGTTTACGCTTAGGGGCCGTCTCTCAATAATTCTTTTGGCCGATCACTGCGTCATCCAGCATTTTTTACTCCAGTCATGGACAGAAAGATTCCACTCCTGTCGTAAAAAACACTGTTTTCCTTGTCCTCGGCGCAAAATCTTTTATTGATAAACAGCCCCTTGGATATTGCATGCGCCCGGCAGCACAGGCTTTCGCCCTTCTGAAAATTTCGGCTTGACAGGCCTATTTGCCGGAAGTATAAGACTCGTTCCTTGCTCGCGCCCTGTGTGGCGTGGGCTGCCAATCCAAAAGGAGAATACCAATGCGGAAATTTGAAACCCTGCTGCTCCTTTCCCCGGAGCTTTCCGCCGATACTCGCGAGGGCACCATTGCCGCCCTTACCGCGATCATCGAGCGTGAGAAGGGCATCATGGTGGAAGTGGACAATTGGGGCATGCGCGACCTCGCCTACCCGGTTCGCAAACTGATGCGCGGCTTTTATGTGCGTCTGGTGTACCAGGCTCCTGCTGAGCTTATCGCTGAGCTGGAACGCAACATTCGCATCACCGACGGCATCTTCAAGTTTGTGACCGTCAAGCTGGCCGACGAAGTGGCCGGGGAGGTTGCCTAACATGGCTTTCAAGAAGAAATTTGCCCCGCGCCGCAAGTTCTGCCGCTTCTGCGCAGATAAAGATCTGCCCCTGGATTACAAGCGCGCCGACATCCTGCGTGACTTCATCACCGAGCGCGGCAAGATCATTGCCCGCCGTATCACCGGCACCTGCGCACATCACCAGCGCCTGCTGACCCGCGAAATCAAGCGCGCCCGCCAGATGGCCCTGCTCATCTACACCGCGACGCACGATTCCGGCGTCAAGAAAAAGAGCACCATTTAAGGAGGCGCACATGAAACTGATACTTCGCGCCGACGTTGAAAATCTCGGCAGCCTTGGCGATGTGGTTGAAGTGAAAGCTGGTTATGGCCGCAATTTCCTGCTCCCGCAGGGTTTGGCCATGGTAGCTTCGCCTTCCAACCTCAAGAGCTTTGAA
The DNA here is from genome assembly GCA_047602655.1 of Desulfovibrio sp. Lineage (GTDB taxonomy): Bacteria > Desulfobacterota > Desulfovibrionia > Desulfovibrionales > Desulfovibrionaceae > Desulfovibrio. The sequence goes on from JASGGT010000049.1 coordinate 13,273, forward strand.
CAGGAACGCAAAAAGCTTCAGGCCCGCATGGATGCCGTGCGCGCTGATGCCCAGGCCCTCCAGGCCCGCCTGGAAGCCCTGGATGTTGTTATCCCCATGCACGTGGGCGACAACGACAAGCTTTACGGCTCCGTCACCACCACCATCATCGGCGACGCGCTTGCCGCCCTTGGTGTGGAAGTGGCCGGCCGCCGCATCCTCATGGACGCCCCCATCCGTACCCTCGGCGAACATCCCGTTCGCGTGCGCCTGCACGCCAGCGTGATCGCCATGGTGCCGGTGAAGGTCATCTCTGACCATCAGCCCATCGAAGAAGAACCCGCACCTGCTGCGCCCGCTGAAGAAGCCGAGGCCGCCCAGTAGGGGTTTGCGTGGCTTCCCGCAACGATAGCAATTCCGCCCCCGGCCACGCGGCCGGGGGCTCGCCTTTTGGGCAGGGCCGCAACAAGGATGGCCAGTCTCGCTCTTCAAGCGCGCACAGCGCGGAAAAGGCCGAGGCCGACATTCTGCGGCGTGTGCCCCCCCACAGTGTAGAAGCCGAACAGGCTGTGCTCGGCGGCGTTTTTATGCGCCCCCAGCTCATGCACTCCATCGCAGATCAGCTCACTGACGAAGATTTTTACCTGCCCGCGCACGCCACTATCTACAAGGCGTTTCTGGAACTTTACCGCAAGTCGGCCCCTCTCGACCTTATTGCCACTGCCGAGCAGCTCAAGAGCATGAACGCCCTTGAAGAAGTCGGCGGCGCGGTCTATCTGGGCGAGCTGGCGCAGGCCGTTGTTTCCGGCGCCAATGCGGAATACTACGCCACCATAGTCCGCGACAAATCCTTGCAGCGCAGCCTGATCAACGCCTGCTCCGGCATCATAGTCAACTGCTACGATGCCACGCGCGAAGTCGGCGAGCTGCTGGATGAATCCGAACAGGCTGTTTTTTCCATTTCGCAGCGCACTTCGGGCAAGGATTTTACCCCCACGCGCGAACTGCTGGAACGGGTGTTCGATAAGCTTTCCAAGCTGGCTGATGCCAAGGACGTCATTACAGGCGTTACCACGGGCTACACCCGCCTGGACAAGCTTACCGCCGGGCTTCAGCCCTCTGACCTCATTATTGTTGCTGCCCGTCCCAGTATGGGCAAGACAGCTTTTTCCATGTGCATGGCCATCAACGCTGCCGTGCGCCAGAACGTGCCTGTGGCTGTTTTTTCGCTCGAAATGAGCAAGGAACAGCTCATGCAGCGCATGCTCGCCGTATGGGGCAAGGTGGATCTTTCCAAGTTGCGCCGCCCTTCGCTGCTTACAGACGAAGACTGGCAGCGCCTCTACGATGCGGCCGACGTTGTGGCCCGCGCGCCCATATTTATTGACGATACCCCTGCCCTCACCACGCTGGAACTGCGCGCCCGCGCCCGCCGCCTCAAGGCGGACAAAGGCCTTGGCATGGTGGTGGTGGACTATCTTCAGCTCATGCGCACCAGCCGCCGCACAGATTCGCGCGAACTGGAAATTTCGGATATTTCGCGGTCGCTCAAGGGCCTAGCCAAGGAAATGAACGTGCCTGTGGTTGCGCTTTCGCAGCTTAACCGCAAGGTGGAAGAACGCAGCGACAAGCGCCCCATGCTTTCTGACCTTCGCGAGTCTGGCGCTATCGAACAGGACGCGGACGTTATCATGTTTGTGTACCGCGATGACGTCTACAAATTCCAGAAGCCTGCCGACCGGCCGCCCCAGGGTATTGCCGAAATTATCATCGGCAAGCAGCGCAACGGCCCGGTGGGTGTTGCCGAGCTTATGTATATGTCGCCCTACACTTCGTTTGAAGATATTGCGCCAGACTGGATGCCCCCGCCATCAGAGGGTGGATCCTAGCAAATTCAGAGCCGTACAACTGACGCAAGTGCTGTCGTTGTGCGGCTTTTTAGCATACTAATTGGTGCGACACTAATAATTACATCCTGAACATATTTTACAAGCAATAGCTTTCTAGTTTAATGTTGGTTGAACAACCAATCCGATTATTAGTAATGCACTTTGCCACTCTTTATCTTTTCAATGCCCGTTGTGTTCCTGCCATGTATTGAACATTCGATGGCCACCATGTTTTGGGATTCTTTGCACAACCTCCCTGAAATCATTCGTTTCCTTCCACTTCATCCAGTCACACTGCGGGTTTGCGCCTTTTTTTTACTTGCGCGAATACGCAATACCAACTTTTTTTTGGCGATTCGTTGACAAGGCCGACAAAGCGTGTTTCCATATTTTTCATGGGCCGCGTACCGGTAATACGTTTTACTGGGCGTAAGCGCGGGAAGATTGTTTTTTTTGAGAGGGTGTTTCATGTCTAAGTCCATCTATGTCGGGAACCTTCCTTGGTCTGCCACTGAAGAACAGGTTCAGGACCTTTTTGCCGAATACGGCAGCGTTCTGTCTGTGAAACTTGTTAGCGACAGGGATACCGGCCGTGCCCGCGGCTTTGGCTTTGTGGAAATGGAAGACGGCGAAGCCGACTCCGCCATTGAAGCTTTGGACAACTTCAGCTTTGGCGGTCGCACGCTGCGCGTGAACGAAGCCAAACCCAGAGCCCCGCGCCAGCCCCGCTACTAGGGCGCTGTACCGGACAAAGACACGCCCCAATCGGGGCGTTTTTTGTTGCGCGCACCTCTTAAGGGTCGCCTAGGGCGCTCCTGCACATTCTAGCGCGGCGGGGCGGTTTCGGTAGTTTCTGACTGCCGAAAGCCCCGCCACAGCATTTTTGCCTGTTGTCAAAATATCCTCGGGTGTTCACCGCTCCTCCCCTGTAGACTGGCACTCCCCCTCCCGGACAATCCCCACGTTCCTGACGCGTTGCGCCGTCCTCCTTTGATGCCCTGAATTCCATTGTTTGAAGCACCGACCTCTGGCCCATGCCTGTTGTCTACTTTCCACGCCTATGCCCCCGGCCACGCGTGATCCTCATGCGGCAAGGCTCCGCCTTGCCTGACATGAGAACCAGCAACTCGCTCCCGCCTCTACCTCCACCGCACCTGACGCAAAAACCAGACTGCATTGCTATGCAATAAGGCAGGACCATAGCAGCCTTGCCTGAGGCCGCTGCCCGTAAAAGCACGGCACGACACTCGCTCCCCCATTGCTTGGCGCAATGGGGGAAGTGCACTGTCTACAAAGGGCATCAGCTGTTGCATCCCTCTTTTTTATACAGAACCTGCCTGTTTCAAATACATATATTGCACATAATCACATTACCTGGATTATCTTTGTTTATTTAAATGATCAACTTTGAAAAAAATAAATTTATCATTGTTTTTTATGAAATACTATTTACTACACAAAATAATTATTGCGCGCATCAACACGTTTATTGTAATGTAATTATGATTATATAGCTAATCACTATAATTGAATTTATCACTTTAAACTGTATAAACAATCAATGAAATATTTCACATATAAAATTTACACATAAAAAATACAGATTTTATATTTATCACAGTTCTTTCATTGATTGAACAGTTTCCACTGAATGTAACTACAATACATACAATAGGGCAATCACACAGACACAATACCTGTCGGTAAAAATACAATCATACCGCAGGGTCGCATTCGGGACGGAGTATGCCAAACACCCGCTTTGACCTCACCCATCCTCCTTTTGATCTTCTGACGCAGGCAGAGGCATC
>JASGGT010000050.1:0-16797 GCA_047602655.1 Desulfovibrio sp.
CAGCAATCAACAACAATTCCCGGTGAATATTCACCGGGAATTACTGAGCAATCAACTACGTGCTATTAAATAGACACCAAATAAAATGATCATAATACCGGAAATGCGTAGTGGCGTGAGGTCTTCTCCTAGCCAATAGTATGCTGCCACCGCATTTAGTACATAGCCCAGGCTAACCATAGGATAGGCGTAACTAACTTCTACTCGTGACAGTACTAACAACCACACAATCACGCTAATAACATAAAAACAAAGGCCCATAAAAATATAAGGGTTTAAAGCTAGCTGATATGTCGTAGCTAATAGTTTTTCCATAGTAAAATTAATGTGTCCAATACGATCAACACCCACTTTTAGCAGCAGCTGAGCACCTGCATTTAATACTACTCCCAATAAAATGAGAGGAAATACTGCTACTTGCTGAGTCATTTAACTTCCTGATTACAAATTAAAATACTTCTACTGGTTGCGGCGACTGGATAAAAATCGAGGTCATTTCCGACACCCGCCATTTGCTGCCCGACGGCTACGAAACCGCCAAGGCAACGGAAATACTCGCTAAAGAAGGCTTCACTGTTCTGCCCTACATTAATCCCGACCTGTATGTGGCGCGGGCCTGCGTCAACGCGGGCGCGGCCGCCGTCATGCCGCTTGGCGCGCCCATCGGCACCAACCGGGGCCTGCGCACCAAAGAAATGGTGGGCATCCTCATTGAAGAAATCGACCTGCCCATTGTGGTGGACGCGGGCATTGGCCGCCCCTCGCAGGCTTGCGAGGCCATGGAAATGGGCGCAGCTGCCTGTTTGGTAAACACAGCCATTGCCTCGTCCAGCGATCCTGTCAGCATGGCCCGCGCATTCGGCGCAGCGGTTCGGGCAGGGCGCGATGCGTGGCTGGCTGGCCCCGGCGCAGTCAAGGCGCAGGGCCAGGGCGCGGAAGCTTCTTCGCCGCTCACAGGATTTCTCCGATAGGGTCTGTTTCTAACCAATTCTTTTGGCCGATCCCTGCGTCATCCAGCATTTTTTACTTCAGTCATGGACAGAGAGAGTCCACTCCTGTCGTAAGAAACACTGTTTTCCTTGTCCTCGGCGCAAAATTTTTTAGTCAGAAACAGATCCCTAGAGCAGATTAACAATGAATATGCTCTAGCTACTGCAATACAGAGCCATGTTGACCGCCAGCCAAAACGCTGGCAGCCGACCGCTTATAAGGATCACACATGGAAACTTTTCAGGAATATTTGCAGGCGTGGCCCTCAGCCCGCCGGGCAGAAGGGGCCGCACGCGCCACAGAAGCGGATGTGCTGGCCGTGCTGCAAAAAGATATATTGCAGCCAGACGATTTCCTTACCCTGCTTTCACCTGCTGCTGCTCCGCACCTTGAGGCCATGGCCCGCCGTTCGCGCGAACTGACCCTGCGTTTTTTTGGCAAGGCCGTGAACATCTTCACGCCGCTCTACATCTCCGATGTCTGCACCAACCAGTGCCGTTACTGCGGGTTCAATGCCAAAAACAAGCAGCCGCGCCGACATCTGAGTATTGATGAGGCCGCCGCGGAGGCAAACGTTATCGCCGACAAGGGCTTTCAGCACATCCTGCTGCTGACGGGCGATGCACGGCATTTGTCCTCGCCGCAATATATTGCGGATGCGGCCCGCCGCATCAAACCCCGTTTTGCCTCGGTGGGTGTGGAAGTCTATTCGCTCACCACAGAGGAATATGAACTGCTGGTGGACGCAGGCGTGGACAGCATGACCATGTTTCAGGAGACCTATAACCCGGAACTTTACGCATGGCTGCACCCGGTTGGCCCCAAGCATGATTACGGTTTCAGGCTCAATGCGCCGCAGCGCGCGGCAGAGGGCGGCATCCGCTCCATCGGCGTGGGCGCGCTGCTGGGGCTGGAATCTTTTGAACAGGACGCCTTTGCCACAGGCCTGCACGCATGGTGGCTGCAACGGCGCTATCCCGGCGTTGATGTGAGCGTTTCCATCCCGCGCATCTGCCCGCATGAAGGCAACTTTGACGTGCAGCACGGCGTGGACGACCGGCATCTTGTGCAATATGTTACGGCCATGCGCTGCTTCTTGCCGCGCGCGGGCATTACCTGCTCCAGCCGCGAAAGCGCCTTTATGCGCGATCATCTGGTGCCTATCGGCGTAACCAGGGTTTCCGCCGGTGTTTCCACTGCCGTGGGCGGCCGCGCAACCGAGAATTTGCACAATCCCGGCCAGTTTGAAATCACCGACCGCCGCAGCCTTGAAGAAATGGTGGCCTCCCTCGCAGGCATAGGCTATCAGGCTGTGCTTAAAGACTGGGAAGACCCGGCTATGGCAGTGTAAAACGCTGCATGCAGTTATCGCGCGGCGGTCTGGTGTATACCGGGCCGCCGTGTGAATACGTGCGAAAAATTCCGCACCAGCACATCCAACCTACGGACCACGCCATGCACAATGCCCTTCACACTGGCCTTGCCCGCTACCTCAGCCCTGACCAACTGGAGGCCCTGCGTGCCGCCCGGGTGGGCATTGCCGGAGCGGGAGGGCTTGGCTCCAACGCAGCCCTGATGCTGGCCCGCAGCGGCGTGGGCAATCTGGTGCTGGTGGATGATGACGTGGTGGACGCTTCCAATCTCAACCGCCAGCAATACTGGCCCCGGCACGTTGGGCGCCCCAAGGTCGAAGCCCTGGCAGAACTGCTGCTGGAACTGAACCCCGAAATAGGCGTGGAAGCGCGGCGCATGCGCCTTGACCAGAACAACATGGCTGAGGTGTTGCCCGCCTGCCCCATCTGGGTGGAAGCTTTTGACGGGCCGGACGACAAGACCCTGCTGGTGGAAACAGCCCTGCTCGGCGGCTACCGCATAGCCAGCGCATCAGGCATGGGCGGCTGGGGGGGCAAAGCCATGGGCAAGCGCTATCTTGGCAATCTGGTACTGGTGGGCGACTTCAGCACGGATATTCTGCTGGCCCCGCCCCTTGCCCCCCGTGTGACCGAAGCTGCCGCCCTGCTGGCTGACGCCGTGCTTGAGATGGTACTGGGCGTGAACGAACAGGCATGAGAGCCGCCGGATATTTTTGACTACAAAAAAGACCCATTGCAGACAGATATTGCGCGTTCATCGCGCTATCCGGCTGCAACGGGTCCTGTACTGCCTCGAGGCAAAAAACTGCGCTACACTTTGAGTTGCGCTGTCAGGTCTTCCAGCTTGTCGGTCAGTTCCTGAAGCTTGTCGGTTTCCATGCTGGCCTGCCCCATGGATTGGGACGTGTCGGCCACCATATGGTTCACCTGATCTATGGTGTGGGTGATCTGCTCGCTGGCGGCTGACTGCTCTTCGCTGGCAGCGGCAATGGCCTTGACCTGACCAACGGTGTTTTCCACCGTGCCCACAATGGCGTCCAGCGCCTCGCCAGACTGCTTGGCGTAGTCTGTGGCCTGTTCCACCTGCTGCACGGCATTGTCCATGGACGACATGCTCTTGGCGGCGCTTTGCTGGATGGCCTCGATGGCCCGGCCCACATCTGTGGTGGAAGCCATGGTTTTTTCCGCCAGTTTGCGCACTTCATCGGCCACCACGGCAAAACCGCGCCCGGCTTCTCCAGCGCGGGCCGCTTCAATGGCGGCGTTGAGGGCCAGCAGGTTGGTCTGGTCGGCAATATCCGAAATAACGTTCATGATCTCGGTGATGGCTCTGGCGTGTGATTCCAGCGCTGCCATATCCGTGCGCAGTTCAAGCGTGACGCGGTGCACGTTTTCAATGCCGTGCAGGGCATTTTGCACAACTTCCGCCCCTGTGGTGGCCTTGGACATTGTGTGTCCTGAAGCCTCGGCGGCTTTATCCGCATTGCCGGCAACTTCCTGCACCCTGGCGTTCATGTGGCCCATGGAGGAGGCGGCCTCCTTAAGCTGCCCTGCGGCAATGGCGGCATTTTTGTCCGACTGCCGGATGCTGCCGGTAAGCGCCACCACGATCTGGGCCAGTTCATCCATGGTTCCTTCCAGCGCCTGAGCCACTTCGGCCATACGCTGGTTCTTTTCCGTGATCTGCCGTTGCGCCTCATTGAGCGCGGTCATGTCCACATACACGCACATGCCGCCAATGCAGACCCCTTCGGCGTTGTAGATGGGGAACACGTTGGCGAGCACGTTCACCTTGCCGCCCTTATGCCCGCCGATGGTCACTTCAAGGTTCTTGAAGCACTCGCCCGTGGCCATGCTCTTGCCCACGGCTGTTTTGCGCGTGGGATCGTTATAAAACAGATGGGCCAGGGTTTTGCCAAGGCAGGATTCAATGCTGTCGTCGATTTCCAGCATCTTCAGACATGCCGTGTTGGTGCTGAGCGCGCGCTCGCTGGTATCTACCAGCAGGTACGGCATGGGCAGCCCACGCAGGATGCCATCTTTATATTCCCTGTCGTTTTTAAAAGCCTGCCTCAGGTCTTCAAGATTTGCAAAAAGCGGAGCAAGTGAGGGATCGGTATTGTTCAGGCTTCGGCCAGGATTGGCAGCAACGGCGCAGACAGCTTCACCAGCCTGACGCAAAGCCCCGCCTGCAAGCGACCGCCCGGCAGCAAACGCGCCAAACGCCGCCACAAGGGCGCTCACTATAACAGCCAAAACGGGCAAACCCGTCAGCTGAGTTACGCCAAAGCCAAAACCAGCTGCCAGCAGCGCTGATGCGCAACTGTACAAAAGGAATTTACCGTTCACTGAGCCACCTCGCTTTAAAACGCAAAACTTTTTTATGCTTGGCAAAAACTTGCCTTCTGCACGCCACTCCTTGCAAAACGGAACACCAGCCCCCTGCTGCCGCTGCCCCGCAATGTTCTCCATTAATCCTCAATATCGGCTGTTTTAAGAAAATAATTAGTTTTCTCCCAACTATTGCGCTGTTCTTAGCATTTTCTGAGAGTACGCCTCCAGCGATCACGCTGCGACAGCCCACTCTGATATATATTGCCCGCATCACACAAACATCTTGACATTTTTTTTTCACCAAGATAATGAAACTCATTCAAAGCGGCTGGCGTTCGCGCCACTGCTACATCCTGATGCGGAACGCAGTTCCTGCGGGGTGGCCTGAATGGGCCCCCTTTTTTTTGTCCTTGTGACAGGGCAAACCCGCCAGGCAAGCGCATTTTCAGCGCAAAGGAATGCTCTAAGAAACGAATGACCGACGACGTACTCAAAGAAACCATCACCAGTTTGGCCGAACCCCTCGCAACATCGCTGGGCCTGGTTATCTGGGGAGTGGAAATCGTCCGCGCCGGGCGCACCGTGGTTCGGCTCTTTGTAGACGTGCCGTTTTCTGCGGAATCCGACACTCAGCCCGCCCCCGCCGACACAGACGACATTGATGCGCCAGCTCTGGTCGCGCTTTCTGCCACCCTCGAGCAGTGCGAGCACATCTCGCGCCACATCGGCCTTGCCCTTGAGGTGGAAGACACCATTCCCGAGGCGTACGTGCTGGAGGTTTCCACCCCCGGCCTGACGCGACTTTTCTTCAGCCTTGACCAGATGCATCACTATATTGGCGATGTGGTGGAAGCCCGCCTGCTCAGGGCCGTTGCCATCAACGAAGGCGCGCCCGAAGGGTCCAACCCGTCGCACGGCGGCCCCCGCCGTTTGTGGCGCGGCACCCTGCTTTCCGTTGAAGAAAATGCATTCACCCTGGCGCCAGCCACCATCTCGCCCGAGGGCGAGGTGACACCCGAAAACCTGCCGCCGGTCAGTATCCCCTGGGATGCCGTGCGCAGGGCAAGCCGCATGTATATTTTCAGGCAGCCGCAAAAGCCTGGCAAGGGCCGCGCCAAAGCGCCCACCGCCAAGGCCGAGGCCAAGCCCCGCAAGGAAAAGAAAACAAAATCCAATGGTTCTGAGTAGAACCAGTAAAACCTGACGCAACTGCACACTCGCTTGGCATGGCCAGAAACACTGGCCGCCGTGAACAGGGCAGGAACCAGAGATATTTTCGCCGCAGCGCCAGCAGCCGGAGGCACCCATGAATCTTGAACTTAAAAAGGCCATTGACCAGATCAGCAAGGACAAAGGTCTTGACCGCAACATGCTCATCGACACGCTTGAAGACGCGGTGCGCACTTCGGTGCTGCGCCGCTTCAGCGAAGATATGGACGTGGAAGTGACCTACAATGACGAAACAGGCGACATTGAGGTCTACCAGTTCAAAATCGTCATGGATGACGACGACTTTGCCAATCCTGACACGCAGATCGAATACTCCGAAGCGATCAAGCATGATCCCTCCGTGCAGGTGGATGATGAAATGGGCTTCCGCGTCAAGGTCGAAGACCTTGGCCGCATTGCCGCCCAGTCTGCCAAGCAGGTTATCATCCAGCGCATGCGCGATGCGGAGCAGGAAATCATTTACAGCGAATACAAAGATCGCGTGGGCGAAATTGTATCCGGTATCGTGCAGCGCCGCGACAAGGGCGGCTGGGTTGTAAACCTGGGCCGCACCGAAGCCATCCTGCCCCGTGAGGAACAGATTCCCCGCGAGCATTACAAGCGCGGCGACCGCGTGCAGGCCCTCATCATCGAGGTGCGTCAGGAAGGACGCGGCCCGCAGGTTGTTGTGTCGCGCTCGCACCGCGACTACATGGCAGCCCTGTTCCGCCGCGAAGTGCCCGAAGTTGACGATGGCGTAGTGCAGATCATGGGCGTTGCCCGCGATCCCGGCTCCCGCGCCAAGGTTGCCGTGCTTTCGCGCGAGCGGGATGTGGATCCCGTGGGCGCGTGCGTTGGCGTGCGCGGTTCGCGCATCCAGAACATCGTGCAGGAGCTGCACGGCGAGCGCATCGACATCGTTGTCTGGAGCGCAGACATCGCCACCTATGCCCGCAACGCCCTGGCCCCGGCCCTGGTTTCGCGCATTGTGGTGGACGAGGAAGAAAATCTTCTGGAAGTCATCGTGCCTGACGATCAGCTCACCAACGCCATTGGGCGCAAGGGGCAGAACGTCAAGCTTGCCGCGCGTCTGCTGGGCTGGAAGGTCGATATCTTTACCGAAACCCGCTACAACGAGGCCAATGCCATCGGGCACGGGCTTGAACAGGTTGCCAGCGTGGCGGAAGTTTCCATTGAAGCGCTTCTGGCCGCGGGTTACAGCTCGCTGGACAACCTGCGCGAGGCCACGGACCAGGAACTGGCTGACAAGCTCACTATCAGCGCGGCGCGCATTGCCGACCTGCGCTCGGCCATCAACTTCCTGGCCCCGATTGTGGAGAGCACTCCCGAATCCTCGGCAGTGGAGCTGAAAATGCCCGCAGCCACGGAAAGCGGAGATGCAAAAGAATAACGCTGCGCCCGTTGAAGTCGGGGAGCAGGCCTGTGACGGGCCGGAGCGTATGTGCGTCATCTGCCGCCGCCGCTTTCCCAAGGCCGATCTCGACCGCCACGTACTGGCGGAGCAGGGAATTTTGACTTTAGACGCAGAAAAAACCAGACCGGGCAGAGGCTGGTATGTATGTTCCGATCCTGTCTGCGCGGCCAAGTTCGCGAAATTCAGACCCGGAACACGGCGCAAGGGGGGAAAACATGTCCGATGATAAAATAAAAATTAAGGATCTCGGCGGGGACATCTCGCAGGATCCCAAGGATATACTGCGTGTCGCGCGTGAGCTCGGCCTGCCGGTAAAATCCGCTACTGGTTCCGTCACCTCAGAGGAGGCCACTCGCTTGCGCGACTACTTTGCCGAACAGAAACAGGTTGATGCGGAGCGCGCCGGTTCGCAGCGCGACGTCATCGTGCGCCGCCGCCGCAAGGACTCCCCGCAGGAAGCCGAAACCGCAGCGCAGGAAGCCCCAGTTGCCGCACCGGTTGCAACCGAAGCGCCCAAGGAAGCTGCCCCTGTGGTAGAGCCCGTGGCCGAAGCGACCCCTGCCGCGCCTGCCGCCGCTGCCGAGCCCGATGCGCCCAAGGCTGCCAAGCCCGCGCAGGAACCGGCTCCCGCCGCCGAACACAAGGCCCGCATCGTCAAGCCTGCCAAGGTTGTCTCGCCTGCTCGCGTCATCAGCCGCCCCAGCGACCAGAAAGAACCCGAAGTTGTGGAAGCTCCGGCTCCCGCCGCTGCGGAGCCTGTATCTGCGCCTGAAGCAGCACCCGCCGCTCCCGTAGTGGAAGCTGTCGCGGCCAAGGCTCCGGCTGAAAAGCCCCATGCCGACAAGGCTGACGCGCAGGACAAGGCCGCCAAGGCCCGCGTGGCGCGCCCTGATGCCTCGGCCATGCCCGAAGGCTCTTCCGCGCCGACCCTGCCGCAACGTTCCGCCGAAGCCCGCGCCAGCGAAGACGGCGAGGAAGGCGCAGCACCCCGGCGTGCGCCCCGTGCAGAAGCTCCGGCAACGCCGCAGGTTCGCATTATTTCCCGTCCTGTTCCCGGAGCTACCCCCTCGCAGGATGCCCGCCCCGCCCGCACAGGCGACAGCCGCCCCGGCGGCTATCCGCCCAGAGACGGCGCTGGCAGGCCTCCCCGTCCCGGCGGTCCCCGTCCTGGCGGCCCCGGTGGCCCCGGCGGCGCTCCGCGTCCCGCTGGCGGCCCCCGTCCCGGCGGCCCCGGTGGCGGTTTTGGGCAGCAGGCAGCGCCTGCCTCCCCTTCCGACACCCGCGATGGACAGAGCAAGAAAAAGCGCCTCAAGGGTCGCCGCACTGTTGATTTTCAGCAGGGTGATTTTGGCCGCCGCAGCGATGACGACGACAGTGGTCGCCTGAACAGAGGCAAGGGCCGCCGCAAGTCGGGCCGTTCTTCTGTGGTGCCGCAGTCCACCCAGCCGCTCAAGGCCGCCAAACGCAAGATCCGTATTACCGAAGCCATCCGCGTTGCCGACATGGCCCACCAGATGGGTCTTAAGGCCAACGAGATCATCAAGGTACTCTTTGGTCTTGGCATCATGGCGACCATCAACCAGACGCTGGATATCGACACCGCCACCCTGGTGGCTGCGGAATTCGGTTACGAAGTTGAGAAAGTCGGCTTTTCTGAAGACGATTATCTGGTTCCCAAGGAAGTGGACGCGCCTGAAACACTCAAGCCGCGCCCGCCTGTTGTTACCATCATGGGTCACGTTGACCACGGTAAGACCTCGCTGCTCGACGCCATACGCAAGTCCAACGTCACCAGCGGCGAAGCCGGCGGCATCACCCAGCACATCGGCGCATACCATGTGAAGACCAAACGCGGCGAAATCGTGTTCCTCGACACGCCCGGCCACGAAGCCTTCACCGCCATGCGCGCCCGTGGCGCTCAGGTCACCGACCTTGTTATTCTTGTGGTCGCCGCCGATGACGGCGTCATGGAGCAGACCCGCGAAGCCATCAACCACTCCCGCGCCGCCAATGTTCCCATTATGGTGGCCGTGTACAAGATGGACAAGCCCGGCGCCGAGCCTGACCGCGTGCTGCGCGAACTGGCGGAACTCGGCCTGCAGGCCGAAGAATGGGGCGGCGACACCATCGTTGCCAAGGTTTCGGCCAAGAGCCGCATGGGCCTGGACGAACTGCTCGAAATGGTGGCCCTCCAGTCTGAAATCATGGAGCTCAAGGCCAACCCCGACAAGCCCGCTCGCGGTCATATTGTGGAAGCCAAGCTCGACAAGGGCCGTGGCCCCATCGCCACCGTGCTCATTCAGGAAGGCACCCTGCGCCAGGGCGACAGCTTTGTGTGCGGCACCTTCTCGGGCCGCGTGCGCGCGCTCATGAGCGACCAGGGCAAGAAGGTCAAGGACGCCGGCCCCTCGCTGCCTGTGGAAGTGCAGGGTTTTGAAGGCGTGCCGGAAGCCGGTGAGGAATTCTTTGTGGTGTCCGACGAAAAGGTCGCCCGCCGCATCGCCGATTCCCGCGCCGTCAAGCAGCGTGAACGCGATCTGGCCTCCGAATCGCGCGTCACCCTTGAAACCTTCCTGTCGCAGCGCAAGTCCGATCAGGAAACCCTGACCCTCAACCTTGTGGTCAAGGCGGACGTGCAGGGCAGCCTGGAAGCCATCACCGAAGCTCTGAACAAGCAGAGCACGGAGAAGGTGCGCATCAACGTGGTGCACGGCGGCACTGGCGCAATCACGGAATCCGACATTCTGCTGGCTTCTGCATCGCAGGCCATCATTATCGGCTTCAACGTGCGGCCCACTTCCAAAATCAAGGATGTGGCCGATCACGAAAACGTGGATATCCGCTTCTACGAGATCATTTACAAGCTCGTGGACGATATCAAGAGCGCCATGGCTGGCATGCTCGCCCCTGTACAGCGTGAAGTGTACCTCGGCCAGGCCGAAGTGCGCGACACCTTCAGCGTGCCCAAGGTTGGCGTCATCGCCGGTTCCTACGTGGCTGACGGCAAAATCGCCCGTAATGCCGGTGTACGCCTGCTGCGCGACGGCGTGGTGGTCTACACGGGTAAAATCTCTTCCCTCAAACGCTTCAAGGACGACTCCAAGGAAGTGGTTAAGGGCAACGAGTGCGGCGTGGGCCTTGAAAACTTCAACGACGTGAAGATAGGCGACATCATTGAAGCCTTTGAAACTGTCGAAGAAGCCGCCACTCTATAAAATCGATTAACGGGAAGGGAGGCCGCAGATGGGCCTCCCTTCTTTTTTGCATGCATGCCTTTGACAGACAGCCTTTCAGGCCATATCTGTAGTTTTCGGTTGTGTCTGTAGGCGCTCGTGGGGCCCAAAGTACGCCGTCTTTTCCTTGCCGCCACAAGGCGACAAGCCTGCAAAAATGCCTTTCGCCCGGCAGGAATCCAGCCTATGGCCATGTTTATGGCGGTTCTTACCGTAGAATTCAGCCTGGAAGGCAACGACAATCTCAAGGCAAAGCGCCGCGTTGCCAACAGCCTGAAACAGAAGACCAGAAACAAATTCAATGTAGCCATAGCCGAAGCGGGAACAGAAGACAGCCTTTCCCGTCTGCGGCTTGCTGTGGTATCCATTTCCAACAGCGAGAGCCATCTGCGCAGCCGCATGGACAAATGCGCGCTCATGATGGAAGCGGTCTGCCCCGAGGAAATGACGGTTAGCCAGGTGGAGATATATGCAGCGGACTGAACTCATTCCCCCGCAATTCCGCGAAGGTGCGGAACGCATGGCCGAAGCTTTTCGCCATGTGGATCAGGTTATTGTGGCCGCCCATGTGAACCCGGACGGTGATGCAGCCGGCGCGGTGGCGGCTGCGGGGCATATCCTGCGGTCCATGGGCAAGGAATTCATGCTCTACGCCCAGCCCGGTCTGCCAGGGTATCTGGACTTTTTTTCCACTCCGGGCTTTGTGCACACAACGCTGGAGCATCCGCCCTTCAAGCCGCGCTGCGCTGTGCTGCTTGACTGCGGCGAACCCGAACGCCTTGGACGCGAGCTGGCGACCCGCCTGCCGGAACTGCAAACCCTGAATATTGACCACCACCTTGGCGGCAATGGCATGGGCAGCGTGGCAAACTGGGTTGAACCTCAGGCAGCGGCCACCGCCCAGCTCATGGCTTATGTGGCACTGGCTGCAGGCCTGCCCCTTACCGGCGATCTGGCCACGGCTCTGGCTCTTGGCATCATTACCGACACAGGCGGTTTCTGCCACGGCAACACCAGCGCCGACGTGCTCTACCTTACGGCCCACATGGTCGAACATGGCTGTAATATTGCCCAGTTGCGCGAATATCTTGAAAACAGCTGGAGCCGTGGCCGCCTGAACCTCTGGGGCCAGCTGTTGCAGCGCGCGCAGCTTGAACGCAACGGCAGCGTCTGCTTTTGCCCCGTGTATCTTGAAGACCTGCGCAAATGCGGGGCGCTGAAGGAAGACCTCGAAGGCTTTGTGGAACAACTGCGCCGTTTGCGCGGCGTTCAGGTGGCCGCAGTGCTGCGAGAGGATTCCCCGTCCTGCTGCAAATTCAGCCTGCGCTCCTACGGCTCTGTGGACGTTCGCGCAGCGGCGGCCAGACTTGGCGGCGGCGGGCACCGCAATGCCGCGGGCGGCACCGTGCGGGCAGATATGGATGCGGCAAGCGCCCAGTTGCTGGCTGCCATAGCTGAAGAGCTGGATGCAGAAGAGCCGGGTTCGTCCGACAAGTAACGGTTTTCTGCTTTTTTCTCGGTTTTGGGGCCCGCCAGGGGCCTCTGCCGCCGATATTTTTTTGACTTATGCCCGCTCTGCGGCTATGGTTGCAACTTGCGTATGAGTATGACCAAAGCGGCTGCTGCCGCACCCAGCACCCCAGACCGGCAGCCGGAAAAAAGCTCCGGGGCGGCCCAGTTGCCCCAGCAGCACGGCATTCTGGTGCTGCGCAAGCCCTCCGGCCCCACCTCGGCCCGTTGTCTCACGGCTATCAAACGCCTTGGGCAAAAAAAGATTGGGCATGCGGGCACTCTTGATCCTTTGGCATCAGGGGTTCTGCTTGTTTTGCTGGGGCAGGCCACCAAACTTTCAGGCCATCTGCTGGCTGGCGGCGGCAAGGTTTACAGCGGCACGTTGCGGCTGGGCCAAACCACCGACACCTGGGATATTGAAGGCAAGGTAGTGGCCGAAGCGCCGTGGGAACATGTGAGCGAAGCTGACGTGCGCCGCGAAGTCGCCGCATGGCTTGAGCTTGCCGAGCAGGCTGTGCCGCCCTATTCAGCGGCCAAGCACGAAGGCCAGCCGCTCTACAAACTGGCGCGCAAGGGCGTTGAAGCCCCTGCCAAGGTCAAACGCATGAAAATTTCACAGGCGGAAACACTCGAGGTGAGTCTTCCGTTTGTGAGCTTTCGGGTCGCTTGCAGTTCTGGCACCTATATACGCTCCCTGGCCCACAGCTTGGGGACGCGCTTAGGGTGTGGAGCCGTGCTCACAGAACTGACCCGGGAGTATAGTCACCCCTTCGGCCTCGATGTGGCCCGCGATCCAGCGGACTTCACGGCTGATCCCGCCCTGCTGCCAGGTTGCGTGCGTCCCATTGCGGAAGCACTGCCCCACTGGCGCAAGGTCGAGCTCACGCCGGATGAAGCCGCACGCGTGCGCAACGGCATAGCCGTGCCTTGCCGCCCGGAAGCACCCGCGCAAGCGGAAGCTCCCGAGCAGGGCGCGACAGATGCCGAGCCCGCGGAAGGTTTTGCGCTGCTGCTTGAACAGGGCACCGCCCTGGCTCTTGCGCAGCTCGAAACCACGCCCGCTGGCCCATGTTGGACCGTGTTGCGGGGACTTTGGAACTAACCCCGACTATCAAGGAGTACTGCTGTGGTAATGGATGCCAGCGACAAGAAAACGGTTATTGATGCCCACGCCAAACACGAAGGCGACACCGGTTCCCCGGAAGTTCAGGTGGCTCTGCTCACCGCCCGTATTGAAGACCTCACCGGTCACTTCAAAGAACACAAGAAGGACTTCCACTCCCGCACCGGTCTGCTCAAGCTGGTTGGCCGCCGTCGCAACATTCTGAACTATCTGAAGAAGAAAGACGTTCAGCGTTACCGCGCTCTTATCGAAAAGCTCGGTCTGCGCAAGTAAGACTTCTGTCGCGCAAGGGGGAGCCAGCGCTCCCCCTTGTTGCTTGAATCAACCCCATCGAGGGTACAAAACGCGAAGAAGGGGGGTCCGGGAAAATCAGGCAGAGGCCAAAGGCCGAGGATCTGCCCGCTTTTGCCGGAATCCCCTTCGCACTACGCAAAGGAATTTTTATGTATCAAGATATTTTTGAACCCATCAGGGTTTCAGCCATGGTCGGCGGCAAGGAAGTTATCCTTGAAACAGGCCGCATGGCCAATCAGGCCCACGGTTCTGTGTGGATTCAGTGCGGCGGCACCGTGGTGCTCGTCACCGTGTGCTCGCAGACGCTTGAATTCGACAAGGGCTTCTTTCCCCTTACCGTTGAATACTCCGAAAAAATGTACGCCGCCGGCCGCATCCCCGGCAGCTTCTTCCGCCGCGAAATCGGCCGTCCTTCCGAGCGCGAAACCCTGGTTTCCCGCCTCATCGACCGCCCGCTACGTCCGCTCTTCCCCAAGAAGGGCCTGAACGAAGATGTGCAGGTTCTTGCCAGCGTCATCTCTGCCGATCAGGTGAACGACTCCGACGTGCTGGCCCTTACGGGCGCTTCCGCCGCTGTCATGCTTTCGCCCCTGCCCTTTGACGGCCCGGTGGCCGGTGGCCGCATTGGCCGCATCAATGGTCAGTTTGTGCTGAACCCCACCTTTGAACAGCAGGAACAGAGCGACCTCAACATCGTGTTTGCCGCTTCTGCCGATGCGCTCACCATGGTGGAAGGCGAAGCCCGCTTTGTGCCCGAAGAAGTCATCATCGACGCTCTTGAATGGGGCCGTCAGCAGATTCAGCCTCTGGTTGAAGCCCAGCTCAAGCTGCGCGAACTGGCCGGCAAGCCCAAGATGGCCTTTACCCCCCACGCCGACGACCCGGTTCTGGTTGCCCGCGTGAAGGAACTGGCCCTTGCCGCTGGCCTGGAGGAAGCCCTGCGCGTGCCTGAAAAGATGGCCCGCAAGGACGCCCGCAAGGCCGTGAAAGAAAAGGTCATGGAAAACCTCAAGAGCGATCCGGCCTGGGCCGAGAACGACGCCGCCCTCAAGAGCGTGGGCGACATGCTCTCCGACCTGGAAAAGAAGCTTGTACGCGCCCGCATCGTTAACGAAGGCACGCGTATTGACGGCCGCGACACCAAGACCGTGCGCCCCATCCAGATCCAGACCGGCCTGCTGCCCCGCGCCCACGGCTCCGCCCTGTTCCGTCGCGGCGAAACCAAGTCCATGGTTGTGACCACCCTTGGTTCCTCCACTGACGAACAGCGCATGGATTCGCTCACCGGCGACGTGACCAAGCGCTTTATGCTGCACTACAACTTCCCGCCCTTCTCTGTGGGCGAGGTCAAGCCTGTGCGCGTTTCTCGCCGCGAAATCGGCCACGGCGCTCTGGCTGAAAAGTCCCTGCGCCCCGTGCTGCCCGCTGACGCTGATTTTCCCTTTACCCTGCGCGTTGTGTCCGAGACTCTCGAATCCAACGGCTCTTCCTCCATGGCAGCCGTGTGCGGCGGTTCGCTTTCGCTCATGGATGCGGGCGTGCCCATCAGCGCCCCTGTGGCCGGTGTGGCCATGGGCCTCATCAAGGAAGGCGACAAGTTCATCGTGCTCACCGATATTCTTGGCGACGAAGACGCCCTCGGCGACATGGACTTCAAGATCGCTGGTACCGCAGAAGGCGTGACCGGCGTGCAGATGGACATCAAGATCACCGGCCTCACCACCGAGATCATGCGCGCCGCCATGAAGCAGGCCCACGAAGGCCGTCATCACATTCTGGAAGAAATGGCCAAGGCCATTGCCGAGCCGCGCAAGGAACTTTCGCGCTTTGCCCCCCAGCATGCCGAAGTGTTCGTGAACCCGGACATCATCCGCCTCATCATTGGCCCCGGCGGCAAGAACATCAAGGCCATCACCGCGGCTACTGGCGCGTCTGTGGATATTGAAGACTCGGGCCGCGTCTCCATCTTCGCCCCCACGGCCGAAGCCCTGGAAAAAGCCCGCGAAATGGTTTCGTACTATGACCAGCGCCCCGACCTCGGCAAGAACTATCTTGCCAAGGTGCGCAAAATCATGGAAATCGGCGCCATCGTGGAAGTGCTGCCCAACGTGGAAGCCCTTGTGCACGTGTCGCAGCTTGACGTTAACCGCGTGGAACAGCCCGGCGACGTTGCTCGCCTTGGCGAAGACATGATGGTCAAGGTCATTGAAATCAATGGCGACCGCATCCGCGCCAGCCGTAAGGCCGTGCTGCTTGAAGAGCAGGGCCACCCCTGGAATCCTGAAGAAACCGCCCGTCCTCCCCGTTCCGACAGGGGCGACCGTGGCGACAGAAATGGCCGTGGTGACCGTGGCGGGCGTGACCGCTGCGACCGTGGCGACAGACGTTAAAATGTATTGCGCGCTGGCCGGATACCCTCCGGCCAGCGTCCTGACCGCGCGATGAAAGGAATATTTCATGGCCAAAAAAGCTGAAAACAAGATTCAGGCTGCCGAAACCGAAGCCGAAGAATGGGTTCGGGTTGACAGCGAAGGCAATCCTCTTGCCGATCAGGCTCCTACCGCCGAAGAACTGGAAGCCAAACTGGCTGCCGCCAACCGTGGGCATACAGAAACCCTGGGCGACGCCTGGGCTGTACTGACCGGGCAAAACCCCGCCGCCGTCATGGGCCAGATTGCCACCACCGTCATGCACGATGGCGGCACCCGCCCCTCCTGGCAGTGGAAGCGCGACGGCAAGGATCACATCCTGCTGGCATGGCCGCAGGATCAACCCGTAAGGGCTGCCGTTCTTGTGGCTGGCGAGGAAGGGGAAAAGCTCGCCCCTGTCACCGCCACCCCCCTGCTGGAAGGGCTGCCCAACGACCTCACGGTTGACAACGTGCACCCCTGGCAGACCGGTGTTGAGGCCAATGTGGCCGTGACCATGCTTGAGGGCAAAAACCCCATGTGGTTTTATGACCCGCTGTATGGACGCGACAAGGACGACCTCACCCCCGGCGTCATGCACACATTTTTGCTGGCTGGCCTCGCCCTTGGCCTGCGCAAGGCTTTGCTTGACGAGATCACCATCACTCAGGGCGTGCGGTACGAGGCCTATGCCGAGGCGTGGCTTGCCGAAAACCCCGGCAAAACCCGGCTGGACGTGCCGCCCCTCAAGGTGAGCGTCAGCAATCGTCACCTCATCATGCCTGGCCGTAACTTCTGCGAATACCAGATGCGTGCCACCATTGAAGAGGTGAAAGACTGCCAGCTTGAAAAAATGCCCGTAAAGCTGAGGTAGAGCAGCTTTACG
>JASGGT010000006.1:0-40644 GCA_047602655.1 Desulfovibrio sp.
GGGTATAACTGCGGGGTTTGCTATCTGCGAAGATCAAGGCAAAAATCTTATATCCGCGCAAGGCCAACACGCCGCCGCAAATACATTTTGAAATTATGCGATATTTGAAAAATAAATTCAACACGCAATTTGCTGTGAATTAATTCTTATGATTACAGGTGGGTACGGATGCCACTCGCCACGCTTGTACGCCGATTGTGTAAAGGATATAGACCAGCTTGGCAGAAAAAGGCTTCACTGTGTGTACAGCGCACTAATCTGCAAGTTATGGTTCCAAAAAAGTTGCTGTTTGACGCCGTAGTGCGGCGCAGGAGTTTTCCTCAATGTTCAGCTCAGTCAGCTCAGTTTTGCCTTTGCGGCGTATGGTTGCTCTTTCGGCAGGCGCTTTTTGCATTTTTGCGGGCGTATGCGCTGCCTTGGCGGGGCAAGTCGCAGTTGCGGCTCCTGTTGCTGCGGATGCAGCGTCAGCTGCCCCGGCTGTTTCGTCGGCTGCTCCGGCTCCTTCTTGGGTGCCTGATGCGCAGGATGCCCGCAAGGCTTTGCGCAACGACGCAACCCCGCCCGCCAAACGCGAACCTACAGTGATGCTTCCACCGCTCGGGCCCGATTCGGTGGGCACAATCCGGCGGGTTACGCTGGCAGATGGGGCCAAGGTGGTTGCCCTTACCTTTGATCTTTGCGAGCTGGATACAGTCACCACCGGCTGCGATATGGATATCCTCGGCTTTTTAAGGGCCGAACATATCCCGGCCACGCTTTTTATGGGCGGCAAGTGGATGCGTACTCATTCCCGCCGGGTACTGCAAATCATGACCGAGCCGCAGTTTGAAATAGCCAATCATGCGTGGTCGCACGGCAATTTTGCCCTGCTGTCGCCGGCTGGCCTGCGCGCCCAGGTTTTGTGGACGCAGGCGCAGTACGAGCTGCTGCGCGAGGAAGCACTGCGCGAGGCCATGGCGCAGGGCCGTCCCGCGCCGGTTATCCAGCCCGTGCCCACATTGTTCCGCCTGCCGTACGGGCGATGCAACGACCAGTCGTTGCAGGCGCTGGCAAAGCTGGGCATGCAGGTGGTGCAATGGGATGTGGTGGCGGAATCCGGCGCGGATAATACCAATATCGAGCATGCGCGGCGCGAGGCCCATCTGGTTGCCTCACAGGCCAAACCAGGCTCCATCCTGCTGTTCCACGCCAATCTGGTGCCCAAGGGCTCGGCGCAACTGTTGCGCGAGACTGTGGCGGAACTGCGCCGCAGAGGCTACAATTTCGTTTCTGTGAGTACCATGCTGGGCATGGGGGTTCCGCAGCGCACCATGAACGGCTATTTTACCTCGCCGGGCGACAACAAGGCCCTGGACAGCAAGTTTGGCGTGGACGGCACCGGGCGGCATACGCCCTTTAACGGCGAGTAGCCCTTCGCCTGAAACAGGAAGCAAGGAAATCCCTTCGTGAAGCAATATATTTTTTTTGATCTTGACGGTACGGTGACAGACTCCAAAACAGGCATCATCCGTTCTGTGCAGCATGCGCTGAAGTATTTTGATATTGCCCGCGCTGACGATGATCTGCTGTATTTTATCGGCCCCCCGCTGAAGGATTCGTTCGGCAAGCTGTTTGGAGGCAATGCTGCCAAGGCTGATCTGGCCGTGCAGAAATACCGTGAATATTATTCGGTCACTGGCATATTTGAAAATGCGCTTTATGACGGCGTGGCTGACATGCTGGCAGACCTGCGGCGCGAGGGGCGGGTTTTGTCGCTGGCCACATCCAAGCCGGAACCCTTTGCCCAGCGTATTCTGGAGCATTTTGGCATTGCCAGCCTGTTTGACCATGTGGCAGGGGCGGAGCTGACCGGCCCGCGCAACAGCAAAACGTCCGTGTTGCGGCATGCCTGCGGCCTGTGCGGTATTGAGGATATGGCGCAATGCCTGATGGTGGGCGACAGAAAATATGACATTCTTGGTGCGCATGCCGTGGGGATGAACGGCGTTGGCGTGCTCTATGGCTACGGCTCGCGCGGCGAACTTGAAGAAGCCGGGGCGGACAGCCTGTGTGATGATGTGCCCGCCCTGCGGCAACTGCTCCTTGCCTGAGTATTGCCACAGTCTGGCATCGGGCCTTGTGAAGCAAAAGATAACAAAAAAACTCCCCGCAGGCGGGGAGTTTTTTTGTTCAATAGGTCAGCAATCTTGCCTACGGACGATTTAGCCCAGATCCCAATCCAGCCCGAAGGTGTCGTGCAGAATGCGCACGGCAAGCTCAACGTACTTTTCCTGAATCAGGATGGTGATCTTGATTTCAGAGGTGCTGATCATAAGGATATTGATGCCTTCCTGAGTCAGTGCGGCAAAAGCCCGCGCGGCAACTCCGGAATGGTTGCGCATGCCCACGCCGATGGCGGAGACCTTGGCCACGCTCACATCGTGCAGCACTTCGCGCGCGCCGGTCTTTTGGGCGACTTCTTCCATCATCTGCAAGGTCTGCTTGAGATCCTTGCGCGAGATGGTGAATGTCATGTCGGTGTGGCCATCCTGGCTGGTGTTCTGTACGATCATGTCGACCAGAATGCCCTTTTCGGAGAGAGGGCCAAACACCGCCGCAGCCGTACCGGGCACGTCGGGAAGGTCGCGCAGGGTCACGCGGGCCTGATCTTTGTCATATGCAATGCCGGAAACGAGTACGGCTTCCATGGTGGAGTCCTCCTGAGTGACAAGCGTGCCTGGATCATCACTGAACGTAGAGCGCACGCGCACGGGAACCTTATATTTTTTGGCAAATTCTACCGAGCGGATATGCAGCACCTTGGCCCCCATGCTTGCCATTTCAAGCATTTCCTCATAGGCAACGCGGTCCATTTTGCGGGCCGTGGAGCAGATGTTGGGGTCGGTGGTGTAAACGCCGTCAACGTCGGTGTAAATGTCGCATTCCACAGAGCCGAGGGAGGCGGCCAGCGCCACCGCCGAGGTGTCCGAACCGCCGCGCCCGAGCGTGGTGATGCGGCCATCTTCGGTGCAACCCTGAAACCCGGCGACCACAAGCACATCGTAGTCGTCGAGGTATTTGCGCAGGGAATTGCTGTCGATGGAGCGAATGCGCGCACGGCCAAAATCATCGTCCGTGGTGATGGGAATCTGCCAGCCGAGCAGCGAGCGGGCGCGGATGCCCGCATCTTTGAGCAGCATGGTGAACAGGCTGATAGAAACCTGTTCGCCAGTGGAAACGAGCGAATCAACTTCCGCGCGGTCAGGCGTGGAAGACCATTCATCAGCGAGGGCAAGCAGCTTGTTGGTGTCGCCAGCCCGCGCCGAAAGCACCGCAATGACCTTATACCCTTTGGCAAGGCCTCCCAGCACTTTCTCGCGTACCTGCTTCATGCACTCCAGCTTGGCAACGGAAGTGCCGCCAAATTTCTGGACCAAAATTTTCATGCCTGTATCCATTGTCCTCAATCCTTGATGGGTACAACAGGTCAGCCCACCCCGGAACTGGTTACCCGTGGTCAGGACTGTCCACAGGCCAATTTCGGCGCAGGTGGCGCAAAAGCTCAGCGGCAATAGGGCCGTGAGCTTGCAGCGTCAGTAGGCGACTTTCTTCGCACGGTTGCACCGAGATGTCCAGATAATCTTGCGGCATTTCCGCCTCGGGCAGGTATTCCGACCATTCCAGCACCGACAGGATTTTCGGATCGTCCAGACCCTCTGCAATTTCATCGGGCAGGCTGCCGGGGCTGCGGTACAGATCGCTGTGCATGACAGGCGGCTTGGTGGGGTAGTAGTTGCAGAGCGTGAACGAAGGGCTGCCCACCTCGGCCAGATCGCCGCCGGGCATGGCCTCCACAAGAGCGCGGGTAAGCGTTGTTTTGCCGCTGCCAAGCGGGCCACGCAGCAACAATGCCGCAATGCCGCAAGTGGCGACAGCCTCGGCAAGCATTTGCCCAAGGCGGTTGGTATCAGAAAGATTGCGCAGGATTATCTGGGCCATGGCAGAATGTCGTCCTTTGATTTGCAGGCGGCCATGCAGGCAGAGAGGGCTTGCGGCAATGCATCTGCCACTGCTGATGGCGTATTGCCCCTGAGGGGCCACTGTTCGGCAAGGCTTTTGCCCGCGAGGGCGTGCAGGGCTGCTGCCTGCCCGGCCAGCATGTGGGATGGGGTCACGATATGGTTTGCGGTATTGCTTTGCAGTTGCGCCTGCCCTTTTGCGGTCTGCATGCCGGGCAGCATCCGGGCCAGCAGCCCGCCAGCGCAGCCTGCCAGCACATCGCCAGAGCCGCCAACCGCAAGCTGCGGCACATCATAGGGGCAGAGCAGGGTTGGCGCGTCAGCCTGCCCTATGAGGCTTGCCGCTCCTTTAAGAATAATCACGCCACGGCAGAGGCCGCGCAGGCGCTCAAGCGCGCCTTGCCTGTCTGCCTGCACATCCGCTGCGGAACAACCGAGCATGGTCGCCGCTTCACCGGGGTGGGGCGTCAGGATATCATCTGCGTTTATGCGGTCGAGCAGGTCTTGCCGCCCGGCCAGCAGCACCAGGGCATCGGCGTCAAATACCGTTGGCGGTCTGTGGGGCAGCGCCAGAAGTGCTTTAATAAAGGCCGCCGCGTCTTGCCCCCGGCCCATGCCGGGGCCGACCACAAGGGCGGCGCAGCGTTGGGCCAGTTCTGCAAATCCTTGCGGTAAACGTGCGGGCCACTGGCGTTCGCTCTCGCCCAGAGGATGGGTCATTATCTCGGGCCAGCCGTTCTTGATGTCCGCAATGCCAGCACCGGGTGCGGCGGCGGTTACAAGACCAGCTCCTGCGCGCAGAGCCGCGCGGGCGGCAAGGTGTGCTGCTCCACCAAGACCGGGCGCCCCCCCAGCCACAAGCACATGGCCGTAGGTGTTTTTGAAGCCCCCAGGCTGTATCGCCGCAAGCGGGGCAAGACAATGCCCGTCAGCTGCGTAAAACGAGCAGAGGGCCTTGCGCCGCGCGGCAAGGGGAATGCCAATGCTGCGTACGTGCAGCACGCCTGTCCAGGGGCGAGATTCGGGCAAGGCCAGCCCCGGCTTGGCCGCTGCAAAGCTGACTGTGGCCGTGGCGCGCACTGCTTCCGGCATGGGCAGCCCCGTGCGTCCGTCCAGCCCCGAGGGAATGTCCAGCGCCAGCACAAAGGGACGGCTTTGCAGCAAATTGACCGCGCGCACAAGCTCCAGCGCATCTGGTCGCAGCTGGCCGCTGAAGCCTGTACCCAGCAGACCATCCACAAGAATATGGGGTTGCTCCGCCTTTTGGAAGACCGCCGGGCGGCAGCGTTCAAAGGCAACGCCTGCGGCTTTGGCAATGCGCACATGCTTGCCGCAGGCTCCCTTGCAGGCGGCCAGGGGGCGTGTGTGCAGCACCAGCGGCTCCGCGCCCGCGTCCAGCAGATGCCGTGCAAGGCATGCAGCATCGCCGCCGTTGTTGCCGCTGCCCATAAGCAGCCAGATGCGCAGACCCGTTAGCTGTGGCTGATATTCACGCAGGACGTCAAAGGCCGCTCTGGCGGCATTTTCCATCAGCAGTTCTTCAGGCAGGCCAAGGGCCATGGCTTCCGCATCCCACTGGCGCATTTCTGCAGGCAGGGGCAGGGGGGGGAACAGGCCGTCAAATGAAGTGGGCATGTTTATGCCTCCAGCACCACAAATGCCACGGCGGCATTGCGATCATGACTTATGGAAATGTGGGCGGCGCGCATGCCCAGGGATTCGGCCCGCGCAAGGGCGGGGCCGTGCAAATGCAGCTGGGGCTGCCCCAAAGGGCCGCGCAGTACTTCAATATGCAGAGGGCCAATCCCCTTGTTAAAGCCGGTGCCAAGCGCCTTGACCGCAGCCTCTTTGGCGGCAAACCGACCGGAAATGTAGGCAATGGGGCTTTCCGGCACGAGTTTCAGTTCTTCGGGGGTAAGGATTTTTTGCAAAAAGCGCTCTCCAAACCTGTCGTAACTTGCCTTGATACGTGCCAGTTCCGTAATGTCAGTCCCAATGCCTATGATCATCAGTTATCCACCATATGCAGTACGGACGGTTTATACTGCAAATAGGGCTGTTGCCCATTAAAAAAAATTAGCGTATTGGTTCGCTTTCAACCTAAACTATTCTGACCCGTTCCCCGCTGTAACGTCAAGCGCGCTGGCTGTGGGAACGTACGGAGAAATTTTGTATGAAGTTGTGCATTATCGGGACCGGCTATGTTGGCTTGGTCAGCGCCGCGTGCTTTGCTGAAATGGGTAATACCGTGACCTGCGTGGATGTTAACCCGGCTGTGGTGGAAAAGCTTAATGCCGGTTCCGTGCATATTTTTGAACCCGGTCTTGAACCTATGGTTCGCCACAGCCGCACTGATGGCCGCCTCAAGTTTACCACCCGTCTTGAAGACGGCATTGCGGATGCCGACTGCGCCTTTATCTGCGTTGGCACCCCGCCCCAGCCCGACGGCTCCTGCGATCTGAGCTACGTGCGTCAGGTGGCCGGTGAAATTGGCCGCCACATGCAGAACGACCTCGTGGTTGTGGACAAATCCACGGTTCCCGTGGGTACCGCTGACGAAGTGCGCGCGCTCGTGGAAAAAGAGCTTGCCGCGCGCGGCGTGTCCTACAAGGTGGACGTGGTTTCCAACCCCGAGTTCCTTAAGGAAGGCGACGCCATCTCCGATTTCATGAAGCCCGACCGCGTTGTGCTTGGTACGGATTCTGACCGCGCTGCATCGCTGATGCGCGAACTGTAGTCGCCCTTTGCCCGCACCCGCGACAAGATCATCGTCATGGGCGTGCGCAGCGCAGAAATGACCAAGTATGCGGCCAACTGCATGCTTGCCACCAAGATTTCCTTTATCAACGAAATCGCCACCATTTGCGAGAAAGTGGGCGCTGACGTGCGCGACGTGCGCACCGGCATCGGCTCCGACACCCGCATTGGCTACCAGTTCATCTACCCCGGCGTGGGTTACGGCGGTTCGTGCTTCCCCAAGGACGTGAAGGCGCTCATCCACACCGCTGAAAAGGCTGGCGTGGAACCCAAGCTGCTCAACGCTGTGGAAGACGTCAACGCCCGGCAGAAAAAGCACATGGCTGGCCGCATCATGGAATATTTTGCTCCTCAGGGCGGCGTGAAGGGCAAAACCCTTGCGCTGTGGGGGCTTGCATTCAAGGCCAATACCGACGACATGCGCGAAGCCGCCGCCATCAGCATTGTCAACGAGCTTACCGCCGCTGGCATGAAGGTTCGCGCCTTTGATCCGGTCGCCGCCGACAACGCCCGTGAAATCTTCAAAGATAATAAGCTGGTTGAAATTGTGGACAGCCAGTATGGCGCATGCGAAGGCGCTCAGGGCCTGCTGGTGGTTACGGAATGGAACCAGTTCCGCAACCCCGATTTCGACAAGATCAAGGGCCTGCTGACCGCTCCTCTGCTGTTTGACGGCCGCAACCTGTACTCGCCCAACTTCATGGCGCAGCGCGGGTTCGCGTACTTCTGCATTGGCCGCCGCGCTGACTAGAGCCTGTTGACACTGTGGTCCTTTTGCCCCCTGCCTGCGTCAGGGAGCAAAATTACTCATAGTATTAACAGCCCCTTGTAAAAATGCTCAGTAGATAGTTTGAAATGGTTAAAGCCGCCCGAAGCGTCAGCTCCGGGCGGCTTTGTCATAAAAAAGGCTCTGTTCCTGTGGAACAGAGCCTTTTGGCCTTATATAATGAGCACTTTGAAATGAAAAGTATTTCAAAGTTAATCTGCTCTAGGGGTTGTTTCTAAATAAAAGATTTTGCGCCGAGGACAAGGAAAACAGTATTTTTTACGACAAGAGTGGACTCTTCTGTCCATGACTGGAGTAAAAAATGCTGGATGACGCAGTGATCGGCCAAAAGAATTATTTAGAAACAGCCCCTACACGTTGAACAGGAAGTGCATCACGTCGCCATCGTTGACCACGTATTCCTTGCCTTCCACGCGCAAGACGCCGTCGGCGCGGCAAGCCGCTTCGCTTTCGTGGCTCATGTAGTCGGCGTAAGAGATTACTTCGGCCCGGATAAAGCCGCGCTCAAAGTCGGTGTGAATAACGCCAGCGGCCTGCGGGGCCTTCCAGCCCTTGTGGATGGTCCATGCGCGCACTTCGTCCGGCCCGGCCGTAAAGTAGCTGTACAGGCCGAGGGTGGCGTAGCCGGTGTGAATGATGCGTACAAGGCCGCTTTCATCAATGCCATAGGAAGAGAGCAGTTCCGCCTGTTCCTCATCGGGCAGGCCTTGCAGCTCTTCTTCAAGCTTGGCGCAAATGCGCGCAAAGCCCGACTGGCGTTCCTTGGCAAAGGCCTCAAGTTTTGCAGAAAATTCGTTACCTTCGGCAACAGCGGCTTCATCCACATTGGCGCAGTAGATAACTGGCTTGGCAGTGAGCAGGCCAAGTTCGCGCCATGTGGTGAGGAAGCTCTCGTTATCAGGCAGGTCAAATCCCCGCGCGGGCTTGCCGTCGTTGAGCTGAGCCAGCAGGGTCTGCATGATTTCTGCGGATGCCTTGGCGTTCTTGTCAAATTTGGCAAGCTTTTGCAGCTTGTCGAGGCGCTTTTCAACGCTTTGCAGGTCGGCGAGCAACAGTTCGGTTTCAATGGTGTCCACATCGCGCAGGGGATCAACGCCGCCGTCCACATGGGTGATATTTTCATCCTCAAAGCAGCGCACCACATGCACAATGGCCGCGCATTCGCGGATGTTGCCCAAAAACTGGTTGCCCAGCCCTTCACCCTTGCTTGCGCCGCGCACCAGACCTGCGATGTCGATAAAATCCACGCTGGCGTAGATGGTCTTCTTGGGCTTGGCCTTGGCGGTCAGGGCGTCCACCCGCTTGTCCGGCACCGCCACAGTGGCCTTGTTGGGCTCAATGGTGCAGAAAGGGTAGTTGGCGGCCTGAGCGTTCTGGGCCTTGGTCAGAGCGTTGAAAAGGGTGGATTTGCCAACATTGGGCAGGCCCACAATACCAATACTGAGCGACATGTTGTCTCCTTGCTGCGCGCAAAAAGGCGTATAGCCCGCAGGGGCGGCGTGCCCGCGCGGGATTGGCCGCCAGAAATCAGCGGCCCTGGTTCACGGATCGTTACGCTATTGCCCCGGCGGGCAAGACGGATTTGTTGAAAACAGCGGCTGCCCCAAAGGCAACCCGCGCCGTCAAGCAGACAGGCGCGGGCATGTTATAGACGCAAAGCGCGTATGAGGCAAGGACGCTACTGGAGCCGTGTGCTCACCGAGGGCGCAAGCCCGTCGCCGGGCCGGGCCTCGCGCACGAGGGGCCGCAGGTCGTCCGTAATGGGCACAGTGGCCGTGCCCATGGCCAGTACCTCATTGCTTGAGGTGTGGATAAGCCGGATGCTGAAGCGCACCTGATCGCTGGTAGTCACATAGGTGCCCGCCAGTATGGCCTGGCTCGTGCCGCTGGGGCTGGCAAGCTGGCGCACATCACGCGTCAGGATAAATTCGCCCTTGAGCTTGTCAAAGCGGATGTCACGCCCTTTGCGTAGTTCCTGAAAACGGTAGCCCGCATTGATGAGCCAGCGGGAGATTTCTTCCGTCATCTGGCGCGCCAGCGGCGAGGCTTCGTCCAGATTGTTGATGTTGACCGGGGTGGTGCCCATGATCATGATGCGGGCGCGGGCCAGGGCCTCGCGGTCTTTGCGGCTCATGTCCTGACTGTCGCCGGAAAATCGCATCATGATCTGTTCGTCAAGCTGCTTGGCAATGCTGACGGCAGCGGTTGGTACGTTTCCGGCTGCCGCCGCAGTGAGCGGAAAGAGCAGGGCCGCAAGCACAAGAATGGTAATAAAAAAGCGGTTCATGGTGATCCTCAGCGCATGGTGCGCAAAAGCAGTTCAATGCCGTTCAGTTCCCTTTTTATGACATAAAGGGTCTGGTCGTCGGCACAGATGGAAAGAGCCTGAAGATAGCGCTGCCGCGCAAGTTCATACCGCCCCTGTTCGCGAAACTGACGGGCCTGACCAAGATAGGCCAGGCTGTGCTCGTTGGCATCAGAAAGATAGTTGGCCCGTTCCTTTGCCTCGCGCTTTGCCTGGGCATCATTGGCCTGCCCGTTGTATGACGACATGCTGTCGGCCAGCGCGCTGGCCGGCAGCGCCGCAAGAGTCAGACCGCATGCGGCCGTAAGGCAAAGTACGCAAATGTTGTTCAACGTTTTTTTCATGGCAATTCCGGCATTACCGGCCTTGTTTGATTACAAGCGTGCCGCTGCTGATGCTGCTGGCAGGCGTATAGAGCGAAGTTGGGGCTGGTTTGGCAGAAGCAGTACTGGCCGTAGCCTTTACCGGCGGGGGCGCATCGGCCTCGGCCATGCGCGTCACAATGGGCGTATTCACCAGCACAAGCTGGCCCGTGCGCATCACAAGGCCATCACTGGCGCGCACCAGGCGGGCGTTGATAAAGGTTGCGTCCTTGTCCACATAATAGGTGCCCACAACAAGGGCGGCCCATTTTTGCCCGGTGGTTGAAACCATCTGATTGGCGGCAAGGGCAAGGTCATCGCGCCCGCCCTGCACGTTGATGGCCCCGTTCAGCCTGTATTCACGCGTGGGAAAGCCCCGTTGGTTGAATTCATAAAATAGAGATTCAGCCATGAGCCGGCCCATGGGCGAGCTTTGCGACGTATTGTTCTGGTTCACAAAGGCCGTGGGCATGGCCACAAAGCCCTGAATGGCGTCGTTGGGCATGGTGGCAAGCATCTGCTCGGCCAGTTCGCGGCTTTTGAGCTTCAGCTCCACGGCGTCCGTATAGCCGGGCGAAAGCGCGGAAGGCCCGCTTTTGCTACAGCCCGAAAAGAGCGGCAGCAAAAGTGCGCAAAGCATAAGAAGACGCGGCATTATATGCATACAAACCCCGAGTGAAAATGCTCTGATGCAGCCCCTCGCGCCGTGATCCGGATGGACCCCAGGCGGAATAATTCCTCACTTGCCGGGGCTATCGCCCACAGCTCAGCGGAACTGCCCTTACCATAGTCTTATCGTCACAATGGCCGTCAACTTGAGTGCTGACGGAAAAAACGTCAGCCTGAGGCCTTCTTTCAAGAATATGCAAAATTTATTCCGGAAAATTATATGCCACGAGAAGTTGCTCAAGCCAAACAGATACAATGCCAATAGCTTTTGTTGTCAGTTGTGCTGAAATAATAGTTGCCAGGGTTTGAAAAAATATATAAAAATATAGTATATTGTGTAAGTTGTGCTTGATTGATAATCAACTGCTAGTTTGAATCACATAAAAATTGGAGTTTACTAACATGATTTCTGAAGCAAAGCAGACTGAGAGAATAGAGTCATGTGTAAAAAGAAATGATATGGACTATAGAACTCCATGGGAAAGAGATTTTGCAAGAATTATTCATAGTGCTGCATTTAGGAGATTGCAGTCTAAAACTCAAATATTTGGTCTGGGTGATAGTGATTTTTATCGCACAAGGCTTACTCATTCTCTGGAAGTCGCACAAATTTCTACAGCAATTGTCAATAATTTAAAGAGAAGATTTGATCAAACCGCAAAGCAAATCCACATTTTTTTGCCTGACGCTAATTTAATTACAGCAATTGGTCTTGCGCATGATTTGGGCCATCCCCCTTTTGGTCATGGTGGTGAAGCTGCGTTAAATTACTGTATGAATCGTTTCGGTGGGTTTGAAGGGAACGGGCAAACTCTTCGAATCTTATCAAAGCTTGAAAAATATAGCACACATTGTGGGTTGAACCCGACACGCAGGCTCCTTTTGGGGATTTTAAAATATCCAGGCAGTTATAGTCTGCTTTCTTCTAGTGATATAAATAAGATAATTAAAAAAAATGAAGGAAATCCAATTTGGAAAGTTTCGAAAGAATTAGCTAAGCCTCCAAAGTGCTACATGGACTGTGAAGAAGATGTTGTTGCATGGATGTTTAAGCCGTTTAATAAGGAAGATAAAGGTCTTTACTTCGTACAATGACGGAAAAATTTATGGTGATGATAAGATTAAATTGCATTCAAAAACAATATATAAAACTTTAGATGCATCAATAATGGAGTTGGCTGATGATATCTCATACGGAGTGCACGACCTAGAAGATGCAATTGCGTTAAGACTTATAACTGAAAATAAATTTATGAAAGTTGTAAGGGATGAATATGGTGATGGTTATGTTCAAAATTTAGTAAAAAAATGTGGGGCGAGCGCTGAATTTTGGAGTAATTTGTTCTCAAAAAATGCCCAAAAGAGAAAATACGAGATTGGTTTTTTGGTGAATTTGTTTATTGTAAATGCCAAAGTGATTGATTTAAATCAAGTGAGTGGAGTAACCTTTTCTGATGAATTGTTCAGATTCAATGTGAGTTTGGATGGAGATTGCAAGGAATTAAACGAAATTCTGCGTTTTGCTGTCAGTAAATGTGTAATAAAACACACAAATGTGCAGCTTTTGGAATTTAAAGGGCAAAAAATTGTTACTGATATATTCGATGTTTTACAAAGTGACCCTCTACGTTTTCTACCGGGATCAACAAAAAAGACCTATGGAGACGCGCCAAATAGCTTAGCGAGAAAACGGGTTATCTGCGATTATATTGCTGGAATGACAGACGAATATGCAACAAAATTTTACGATAAATTATTTAATACGAGGAAGGGGTCTGTGTTTGACAGGTTGTAATGCTACTCTGTGGATTTCTGTGTTGCCCTTTGCATGGCAATGTCCATGAAACCATAAAAGAGTCCATGCTTTTCTTGCGGTATGGACTCTTTATGAATTTTATTAATTGTTATATTCATCCTATTGCATTCAATTTCAAGGAGTTCAAAAGATCGTTGTGGGTTATTCCTCGGATCTCCGCTGTAACTATCTAATGAACAGTAAAATAGAATTTCTCCCAATTCGTTCAAAGACAAAAACTCTGTATCAGGTATAATAAGATGGTTTTTAAAATTCCACTTTTTTCCTTTTGTGCAAAACTCAATTATTTTGTCTACGTCTGCAATATAGCGTTGCTCTAAAGGTAACCCCTCCCAATGGACAGGATTTTCAGCACTAATTTTAACTTTTTTCCCGGATAATAGGCCTACCGGAAATTTAAAGACAACTGGCCCATAGTAATTTATGTCGCTTCGATTCCAGATATTTTCAACATCAAAAAAAATATCATTATATATCATGTATTCTTTGTCTTTTGAATCTGTTCCTTGCATTGTCTGCCAGTATTTATCGTTGTGCGAGTCCACGAATTGCCTGGACAAAATTGCATCATTTTTTAAATAGGTCAGTGCTGTTGAAGCCGTGTTCGCATGATGCAGGTGTGTGAATCCATTTTCTAGAAGCAGTTTTCCTATTACTTCTCCTTCGAACATAGCCACTCCTTAAGCTTTTTTTAAATATATCTATCTATTTTAGAACTGGCAAGTGAATGATGTCATCGACTGTTATTTTGATGCTATTTGGCCCGTGCTGCGCGCACTTGGCTTGCAGGGGGAAATAGCATAGAAGACTCGTTTACGGAGTGCCGTGGCTTTGCGCCGTGGCTCCACTTGTTTTTGTGAGGGAAGCATGCAAAAGCACACAACCCGCGCCATCCGTCTGGGCGGGCTTTCCATTGGCGGCGGTGCGCCTGTTATGGTGCAGAGCATGACCAATACAGACACACGCGATGCTGAGGCAACGCTTGCGCAGATTGCGCGGCTTGAGGCGCGCGGCTGCGAGGCCGTGCGCGTGGCTGTCCCGGACGAGGCAGCCGTTGCGGCCCTGCCCGCCATTCGCGCGGGTACGCGCCTGCCGCTCATTGCGGACATACATTTTGATTACCGCCTTGCCGTGGCCTCTCTGGAGGCCGGGCTTGAAGGCCTGCGCATCAACCCCGGCAATATCGGCCCCAAGGAACACGTGGACCGCGTGGTGGATGCCGCCAAGGCCCACGGGGCGGTCATTCGCGTGGGGGTCAACTCCGGCTCGGTTGAAAAGCGCCTGCTCCAGCAATACGGCGGCCCCTGCCCCGAGGCGCTGGTGGAAAGCGCTCTCACCCATGTGCGCATGCTTGAGGCGCGCGGCTTTTACGATACAAAAATTTCACTCAAGTCCTCCTCAGTGCTTGATACCATTGCCTCCTATCGCAAGCTTGCAGAGGCTTGCGATTACCCCCTGCACATCGGCGTTACCGAGGCCGGGGGCCTCATGCGCGGCACGGTAAAATCTGCCGTGGGGCTTGGTATTCTGCTGCACGAGGGCATTGGCGACACCCTGCGCGTTTCCCTCACCGCCGACCCGGTGGAAGAAGTAACCGTGGCGTGGGAAATATTGCGCGCCCTTGGCCTGCGTTCGCGCGGGCCGGAGATCATCTCGTGCCCCACCTGCGGGCGCACGGAGATTGACCTGTTTTCGCTGGCGCGCGCGGTGGAAGACCGCTTGGCCACCTCCAAGGCCGACATCAAGGTGGCGGTCATGGGCTGCGTGGTCAACGGGCCGGGCGAGGCCCGCGAGGCCGATCTGGGCGTTGCGGGCGGGCGCGACAAGGGCATCATATTTCGCAAGGGCGAGGTCATCCGCTCGGTCAAAGGGCAGGAGGCCCTGCTGGCGGCTTTTATGGAAGAACTGCAACAACTGCTCAACGAAAAGGAATCACAGTAATGCGTTTCAGCAACTGCTATATTCCCACCCTCAAGGAATCTCCGGCGGATGCCGAGGTAATCAGCCACAAGCTTTTGCTGCGCGCCGGTATGGTGCGCAGGCTTACTTCGGGCATGTACACCTATCTGCCGCTGGGCCTGAAGGTGATTGAAAAAATAAGCCGCGTCGTGCGCGAAGAAATGGCCGCCGCCTACTTTGAAGAACTGCTCATGCCCATGGTGCAGCCAGCCGACCTGTGGAAAGAATCGGGCCGCTGGGAGCATTACGGCAAGGAACTGCTGCGCTTCAAGGATCGCAACGAGCGTGAATACTGCCTTGGCCCCACGCACGAAGAAGTCATCACCGACCTCGTGCGCGGCGAAGTGCGCTCCTACCGTCAGCTTCCTGTGCGTCTGTACCAGATTCAGACCAAGTTCCGCGATGAAATCCGCCCCCGTTTCGGCCTTATGCGCGGGCGCGAATTCATCATGAAGGACGGCTATTCCTTTGACGCCACGGAAGAAGGCGCGCAGCAGAACTACTGGGCCTGCCATGCGGCCTACAAGCGTATTTTCCAGCGCCTTGGCCTCAAGTTCCGCCCTGTGGAGGCCGACTCCGGCTCCATCGGCGGCAACTTTTCGCACGAATTCATGGTGCTGGCTGAAACGGGCGAAGACACCATCGCCTTTTGCCATCACTGCGACTACGCGGCCAATGTGGAGCGCGCCGAGGTGGTCTGGAACGGCAAGCCCTGCACGGAGACCTGCGCCCCGGCAGAGAAGGTAGCCACCCCCAATGCCCACACGGTTGAAGAAGTGGCGGCCCTGCTGGGCGTGCCCGCCTCCTCCGTTGTCAAGACCATGCTCTTCAAGGTGGACGGCAAGCCCGTGGCCGTGCTTGTGCGCGGCGACCGCGAAGTGAACGACATCAAGCTCAAGAACCTGCTTAACGCGCAGGATGTTGTCATGGCTGACGCCGCCACCGTGCAGCAGATCACCAAGGCCCCTGTGGGCTTTGCCGGGCCTGTGGGGCTGGAAATACCGGTCTACGCTGATGCCGAACTGCAAGGCGCTACAGATTATGTGGTGGGCGCCAACGCTGGCGATGCCCACCTTGTGCACGTCGACCTCAAGCGCGACGCCACGGTGACCGCCTGGTCCGACCTGCGCGCCATCACGCCCGAAGACACCTGCCCCCGCTGCGGTGGCCGTATTGAGCTTACGCGCGGCATCGAAGTGGGCCACGTATTCATGCTTGGCCGCAAATACAGCGATGCCATGCATGCCGCCTTCCTTGACGAAAACGGCAAGGAACAGATCATGATCATGGGCTGCTACGGTATCGGCGTTTCCCGCGTGGCCGCAGCCGCCATCGAGCAGAACAATGACGAGCACGGCATTGTGTTCCCGCCGCCGCTGGCTCCTTACGACTGCATCCTGCTGAACCTTGACCCGCGCAATGAAGAGGTCAACGCCAAGGTCGAGCAGATTTACGCCATGCTCAAGGATATGGGCGTGGACGTGCTCATGGACGACCGCGACGAACGCCCCGGCGTCAAGTTCAAGGATGCGGATTTGCTGGGTATTCCCATGCAGCTCGTGGTGGGCGGCAAGGGCCTTGCCAAGGGCATTGTGGAATGCAAGGATCGCCGCAGCGGCGAAAAGGGCGAACTGCCCGCCGATGCCATGGCTGAAGCCTTTTCCGCCTGGGCCGCCAAGGTTCGCGAGGGGTGGGCGCAGCAGCAGGCCTAGGGGCTGTACTGACGAAAAACAAGCCTTCCCCTTTGTATTGCGCGTGATGCAGAACATGACGCGCGCAGCAGGGGGAGAGCTGCTGGTTTTGGTAGAAGGGGCGCTTTTAGCGCCCCTTCAGCAACAAAATCTCAATTACGTTTTCTGATATACTGCCACACGCGGAGCACCATGCAGGAAGCCATACTGTCTGTCCGTGAACTCACGGAACAGCTGCGCAAAACCCTTGAGGGACGTTTCCCCTTTGTCTGGGTGCGGGGCGAGGTGACCAACCTGACCCGTCCCGGCTCCGGGCACGTCTATTTTACCCTCAAGGATGCCGATGCGCAGTTGCAGTGCGTGTGGTTCAGGCACATGCAGCGGCAGAACAACCAGGGTTTTGATCCGCTGACAGGCGAGGTTTTTGACGCGCCGCGTCCTTCGCCGCTGGAGCTTTTGCGCAACGGCCTTGATGTGCTCTGCGCAGGGCGCATTACCCTGTACGCGCCGCGCGGCCAGTATCAGCTTGCGGTTGAACTGGTGCAGCCAGCGGGCGAGGGATTGCTTGCGCAGGCCTTTGAGGCCAGCAAGCGCAAGCTTGCGGCTCTGGGCTATTTCAGCCATGAGCGCAAACGGCCCCTGCCGTATGATCCGCAGCGCGTGGCCCTTATCACCTCCCCAACGGGCGCGGCTATCCATGATTTCATGGAGCTTGCGGCCAGCCGGGGCAGCGGGGCGCGCATTCGCCTGTTTCCGGCTCTGGTGCAGGGGGCGGAAGCAGCCCCTTCCATTGTGCGGGCCCTGCACGAAGCCAACGCGCAGGGCTGGGCGCAGGCCGTGGTGCTGGTGCGCGGCGGCGGTTCGCTGGAAGATTTGTGGGCTTTTAATGAAGAAGCCGTGGCTGAGGCCGTATTTGAGTCGCGTCTGCCGGTGCTGGCGGGCATCGGGCATGAGGTGGACGTTACCCTTGCCGACATGACGGCAGACCTGCGCGCGGCAACGCCCTCGCATGCGGCGCAACTGCTCTGGCCCGCACGGGCCGAGTTGATGCAAAAGGTTGACGAGGCGGAGGCCGCCCTTGTGCGCGCCGCGCGGCGGCGGCTTGAAACAGCGGGGCAGAGCCTCGCCCAGTTTGAAAACGCCCTGCGCTGGTTTTCGCCCATGCGGCATCAGGCCCGCCTTGCGGAGCAGCTTGACGGTTTGCACCGCTCCTTGCACAGGGCCGCGCGTCAGTGGCTTGATACCACGGAGGCCCGGCGCGACAGGCTTGAACGCGCACTGCAAAACGCCCTCAGCCCTTCGCGGCTGGATGTGCTGGGCAGCAGGGTAGAGGCGCTTTCCGCCAGTCTGGCTGCGGCCATGCCGCGCATGCTGGCCGTGCAGGAGCAGCGGTATGATGCCTCGCGGCAGCGCTTGCAGGCGGCAGGGCAGGAAATGCTTGCCCGCACAGGGCGCGAACTGGATAAATGCGAATTTGCTCTGGCAGCCGCCAATCCCCTCGCGCCCCTCAGGCGCGGCTATGCCCTTGTGCATGGTGCGGATGGCGGCCTGCTGCGCACTGTGACGGCGGCCCCTGCGGGCAGCTCCATCACTGTGCGGCTGGCGGATGGCAGCCTTGCCGCCGTTGTCAGCAAGGTGCTGCCAGACGTTGCGCCAGATGTTGCGCCTGACGCAGATACAGGCGCGGCGCCATTTGCCAAAAATCAAGGACGGAATAGCTGATGTTTGTGCTTACGCGCATGCTCATGGTTCTGTTGGCGGGGGCTTTTCTTTTTGTTCCTGCGGCCGTTCTGGCTGCACCGTCCTCCACACCAGCCCTTGTTCTTGACGCGCCCGAATCCGTAGCCAGAGGTGATGCCTTTGCCGCCCTGGCGGTGAGCGACGCCCCCGTAAAGTCCTTTACGTTCCGCTGGCTGGGCAAGGCCTACGAGGCCAGGGCGGAGCAGGTGAGCGCCAATACCGCTGCGGGCGCTGCAACGCGCTGGCAGGCCGTCATGCTGCTGCCCGTGCCGCTGGAAGAAAAGGAATCCGCGCGTGATCTTGCCGTCAGCACAGGCAGCGGCAAGGATGCCCCCGCCGTAGCGCGCAAGATCGCTTTTTTTGACAAAGACCGCCCGGTGCAGAAGCTGAATGTGGATAAAAAATATGTTGATCCCCCGGCGGCGGAAATGGCGCGCATCAAGGCCGACAGGGAGCTGGTGCGCCAGGCCCTGGCCCAACGCCTGCCCGAGCGCTTCTGGGTGTTGCCCTTTGTGCGGCCTGTGCCCGGCGATGTTTCAAGCCTGTACGGCCTCAAGCGCGTGTTCAACGGGCAGCCGCGCGGGGTGCACAAGGGCCTTGATCTGCGCGGCCCGCAGGGGCAGCCTGTGCTTGCCTGCGCAGATGGTCAGGTGGGCCTTACGGGGAATTTGTACTTCTCTGGTAATGTAGTGTACATCAATCACGGCGAAGGGGTGTTCACCGCGTATCTGCACCTCTCTGAAATACTGGTGCAAAATGGCGATCGGGTGCGCAAGGGGCAGGTTATCGGGCTGGTGGGGGCCACGGGCCGCGTTACCGGGCCACATCTGCATCTTTCGCTTCTGGTTCAGGGCGAGTCGGTTGACCCGCAGCCCTTTTTGACAACCGGGAACGCCAGGGGAAACAATCCATGAGCGCCAAGACAGACAATACTTTTGAAAAAAAGATGGCCCGGCTTCAGGAGATCGTGGCGGCGCTTGAAAGCGGCGATCTGCCTCTGGAAAAGGGCATGGCCCTGTATAAGGAAGGAGCGGCGTGTTCGCGCTATTGCCGCGAACAGCTCGACAAAGCCCGGCATGAGCTTGAAATCTGGCAGGATGGTCAGGCTCGTCCCCTTGAGTCACGCCCTGTGGCGGCAAGCGGGCTGAACGCAGAAGAGGAGGCGGAATAGGCGATGATGAGCGTTGCTGACATGAAGGCCCTGCTGCACGCGCGGGGCAAGGATGTGGAAGCCTATCTGGCCACCTGTCTTGACGGCCGCGATGTGCCGCAGAGGCTCAAGGATTCCATGCTGTACAGCCTGCAAGCCGGGGGCAAGCGTTTGCGCCCTGTTTTGTGCCTGAGCACTGCCGCCCTGTGCGGTCTTTCGCCACAGCGCAGCATGCCCTTTGCTGCTGCTATCGAGATGATCCACACCTATTCGCTCATCCATGACGACCTCCCCGCCATGGATAATGACGATCTGCGCCGGGGCAAGCCCTCGAATCACAAGGCATTTGACGAAGCCACGGCCATACTGGCGGGCGATGGCCTGCTGACGGACGCTTTCATGGTCATGTGTCGCACCGCAGAAGCCCCGGACCGTGTGCTGGACGCCGTTGCCGAGCTTTCGTTTGCAGCGGGGTCTTCCGGCATGGTGGGCGGGCAGGAATGGGACATGATCTATACGGGTGCGTCGTCCATCACGCTTGAGCAGATGCGCGCCGTGCATGCCATGAAAACAGGGGCGCTGCTGCGGGCATCGTGCGTGTGCGGGGCAATCCTTGCCGGGGCGGAAACGCCCGCGCGGGAGGCTATTGCCGCTTACGGCGCTGCACTCGGCGTGGCCTTTCAGATTGCGGACGACATCCTCGATGTGGTTTCCGACACAGAAACTCTGGGCAAACCTGCGGGCAGCGACGAGGAGCAGGGCAAGAGCACCTATCCCGCCCTGCTGGGGCTTGAAAAAAGCCGAGAACTGGCGCGCGCGCAGGCTCTGGCCGCGCAGGACGCGTTGGCCCCGTTTGACGGACAGGAAGCAGATTTCCTGCGTGCATTGGCCGACTACACGGTAACGAGGGCGGCCTAAATGGACACCATAGAGAGCCCATTGCTGGATGCTGTAAGCAGCCCGGCGCAACTGAACAAATTTTCTGACGCGCAGCTTGCCCAACTGGCTGGCGAGGTGCGCAGCCGCATCATTGAAACCGTCTCCCGCAACGGCGGGCACCTTGCGCCCTCGCTGGGCGTGGTTGAGCTGACGCTGGCCCTGCTGGCGACCTTTAATGTGGAGCACGACAAGCTCATCTGGGACGTGGGGCATCAGGCTTACGCCTACAAGCTGCTGACCGGGCGCGCCAAGGATTTTCACACCCTGCGGTCTTTTGGCGGCATTTCCGGCTTTCCGCGCATGGCAGAAAGCCCGTATGACCATTTTGGCGTGGGGCATTCTTCCACGTCCATTTCTGCGGCCTTGGGCATGGCCTTGGCACGCGATCTTTCCTGCCTCAAACACCACGTGCTGGCTGTCATCGGTGATGGCTCGCTGACGGCAGGCGAAGCCTTTGAGGGCCTGAATCTTGCCGGGCACATGGGGCGGCGGCTCATTGTGGTGCTCAACGACAATGAAATGTCCATTTCGCCCAATGTTGGCGCGCTTTCCCTGTTTTTGAGCCGT
Source organism: Desulfovibrio sp. (assembly GCA_047602655.1). Lineage (GTDB taxonomy): Bacteria > Desulfobacterota > Desulfovibrionia > Desulfovibrionales > Desulfovibrionaceae > Desulfovibrio. The sequence continues at coordinate 20,741 of JASGGT010000006.1, forward strand.
ACGCTGTCACAGCGCTGGGTGCGCCAAACCCGCAAGGAAGTGCTTAACTTTTTGCGTTCCATTCCGCGCATCGGCCAAAAGCTGGCCGTGTACGCCATGCGAGGCGAATGGAGCTTCAAGTCCTTCTTTACGCCGGGCATGCTGTTTGAGGCGTTTCGCTTCAACTACATCGGCCCGGTGGACGGGCACGACATCACAAGTCTGCGCCGCCATCTGGAAATGGCCGCCGCCATTGAGGCGGCCCGGTGCTGCTGCATGTGCGCACCCAGAAAGGCAAGGGCTACGGCCCGGCGGAAAAAAATCCTACTCTGTACCATGGCATCGGCCTGTTCACGCCCGAAACCGGGCAGCCTGTGGCTTCCACAGCCAAGCTGCCCTCGTTCACCACTGTGTTCAGCAATACGCTGACCGAGCTTGCCGAGCATAACGACAAGATCATCGCCATCACGGCGGCCATGCCCGAAGGCACCGGCACGGACAAGTTCCGCACGCGCTTCCCCGACCGCTTTGTGGATGTGGGCATTTGCGAACAGCACGCCGTGACCTTTGCGGCGGGGCTTGCCAGTCAGGGCTATCGGCCCGCGCTGGCCGTGTATTCCACCTTTTTGCAGCGTTCGTACGATCAGGTGGTGCACGATGTGTGTCTGCAAAATCTGCCCGTCACCTTTTGCGTAGACCGTGCGGGCCTTGTGGGCGAGGACGGCGCTACCCACCATGGGGCCTTTGATATCGCCTATCTGCGGCACATTCCAAACATCGCCATGCTGGCCCCGCGCGATGAAAATCTGCTGCGCCATAGTTTGCATACGGCCCTGTGCCATCCCGGCCCCTGCGCCCTGCGGTACCCGCGCGGCAGCGCCTTTGGCGTTGCCCCCGACGGCGCGCCCCGTCTGCTGACCCCTGGCAGGGGCGAAGTGCTGCAACAGGGCGAAGGCCTTGCGGTGATAGCCGTGGGCAACCGCGCGCATCCGGCGCTGGAAGCTGCGGCAATGGTGGAGCGGCAGACAGGCGTGAAACCCCTTGTGTTTGACCCGGTCTGGATCAAACCCTTGCCGGAAGAACAACTGGCCGAAATCGCCCAGAATTTTGACCGTATTCTTATGGTGGAAGAAGGCGTGCTGGCTGGCGGTTTCTCGTCCGCAGTGCTGGAATTCTGGAATGACCGTGGCCTTATGCGCGGTCAGCGCATCAAACGCCTTGGCCTGCCCGACCACTTTGTGGAGCACGGCAGCCAGTTGCGCCTGCGCGAGCTTGTGGGCCTGCGCACCAACAATATCGCCGAGGCCATGCTGGAACTTCTGAGCAGATTAACATTGAAAATGTTTAGCTGCTCTGCGCGGATTTTGGAAAAAATCCGCGCCACGAAATGCTTGCAAGGCGAACTGGTTTCGCCCGTTGCTTCAGGCGTTGCGACGCAGGCTTAAAGCGTTGTGACGCAGGAAACTACGCTTGAAGACAGCACATGTGACGACACAGTTTCATCGTTGCAATCGCTGTCGCCATCCGTAAGCCCTGCGGGCAACGGCTGCCGCGAAGCTACGCCTGAAGACAGCATGCGTAACGACACAGCCCGTTCCATGCAATCGCTGTCGCCATCCGTACGCCCTTCGGGTAACGGCTGCCGCGTGACGAAGGAAGTTACGGGCGAAGACAGCAGAGATGCTTCGCCGCCAAGCAAGCATTTCAAAGTGCAAATGCTCTAGAGAAGGAATAGGGCGAAGGACGTTCCTTCTAAAAGACAAAGCCGGGATGTTGAAGCTCCAACATCCCGGCGTTATTGTATTCTGGGCGCAAAGATTTTTATTGAGAAGCAGCCTCTAGTCTGGCTGAATGTCGTACTGCTCCAGCTTGTCCCACACGGCGCTGATAATCAGAGCCATAACAGCCGCAAGACGGGCCTTGGCGTGGTCGTCCGGCGGGGTGGCCTGGCCGCGCAGGTTGGCGGCCTGCACCGCAAGGCGCTGGCAGAACAGTTCCGGGCAGCGAACCTGCTGTTCCTGCGCGAGCAGGGGCATGTATTCGGCAAAGGGGCCGTCCACAAAAGCATTGAGGGCTGCGTTGACCGCTTTTTCGTCCGCGCCGTCAAAATCATTGCTGGCGGCGGCCAGCAGATTGCCCGTCTGGCGCAGATAGGCCAAAAATACGGTATTGGGCGCGTGGTGCATGATGGCGGCCGTAACCACCGCATGCACAAAGGCCCGCCATTCGGCGCAGAACATATCCGCACCGGGGCCTGACAGATATTCATCCGGCATCTGCGCGCCGCTGGCCATATTGATGATGTCGGCGGTCTTGCTGTTGAGCTGAAACAGAATACAGGCCGCTTCCACACCCTGAGCCGCGCTGAGCAGTTTTTTGGACATCAGGCCTCTTCCTCTAGCGGATTTTGCACGCATGCTGCCTGCGCCTCGGCATAGGCGGCGTAACCCGCAGCGCGCAGGCGGCAGGCAGGGCACTCGCCACAGCCATAACCCCAGGGGTAGCGCTGGCCGCGCTGGCCCATGTAGCAGGTGTGGCTTTCTTCAACAATCAGGTTCACCAGCGCATCGCCGCCAAGGCTTCGGGCCAGCATCCAGGCGTCTTTTTTGCTGCGCCACATGAGCGGCGTGTGCAGCGTAAAACTGGCGTCCATGCCGCTGTTTATGGCAACCTGCATGGCCTTGATGCTGTCGTCCCGGCAGTCGGGATAGCCGGAGTAATCGCTCTGGCAGACGCCCAGCACCATGTGGCGGATTTCCTTGGCATAGGCCCAGGCAGCGGCGTGCAGAATAAATATGAGGTTGCGGCCAGGCACAAAGGTGTTGGGCAGGCCGTTGGCGCCGTGTTCTTCAATGGGCGCGTCAGAAGTCAGAGCCGTGTCTGCCAGCTGGCGGAAAATATCGAGATTGAGCAGGGTGTCCGGCCCCATGCGTTCTGCCCACTGCGGATTGAGGGCGGCAATACCCTCGCGCACACGCTTGCGGCAGGCAAGCTCCACAGAGTGACGCTGACCGTAGTCAAAACCCAGCGTTAGCACCCGCTTGAAGCGGCAGAGCGCCCAGGCTAGGCAAGTGGCGGAATCCTGCCCGCCGGAAAATATGACAAGAGCCTGTTGCTCAAGCAGGGGAGAAGTGGTGTTCATTTTACTTGCGGCCAGAAGTTGCAGGGACGCGCCGGGGCGTAGCCAGCCATAAAGGCATCCATGAGCGTGCCGAAAAACACGCGATTGCGGGGCTTTATGTGCTGTACTTCAGCGCAGTCAGTGGGGAAAAAGCGCATGGATTCGCGGTTGCCCAGATAGGTCTTTTTGGCGGCTGGCAGGGTGAGTATATGCGCCCACATGCCGCGCCGGGCGGCAATGGCCTCGTGCTGGAGCTTGCGCAGCCTTTCCTGAAAATGGGGATTCAAGTCGTTGTGCGGATACACAAAGGCCGCGCCGTTGCGAATCATGGTGTCGGACAGGGAGTGCCCGTCAGGCAGGATGACATCGGCCACAACGCGCCCGTAATGATCCTTGCCCTTGGCATCCACGGCCACAAGGCGCACATCCTTGCCCTGAGCCAGCTTGGTGAGCTGGTCAAAGGCTTCGCGGGCGTAGTACTGCGGCTTATGCTTGCCCCGATCCATTTCAGGGGCGTCAATGCCCGCAAGGCGCACGGTGCGCCTGTCTGTGAGCTTTAACGTGTCGCCGTCAAAACATTTGGCAACCTTGCCCTGCGGATTGGGCAGGGACTCTGCCGCAGGCGCAGCGCCAGCTGCACTGGTAAGCACCAGCAGACACAGGAGAATCAGCGCAAAGGCATGCGCTGTAGTATGATTTTTGCCGCCCGAAAATTGGGGCCAGCGGAAAAGCTGTTTCGTGTGGCTCAGCATGGGTGCGGTGCTCGTCCGTTGCTGTCTGTGTGGCAGAAAGTGGTCAGAAAATAATGAACGCGCAAGCCCGGCAGGTCAACCCGCCGGGCTTGCATAATGAATCAGTTTTCGTAGTAGGAGCGCAGAGGCTGGCTACGAACGGGGTGGCGGAGCTTGCGCAGGGCCTTGGCCTCGATCTGCCTGATGCGTTCGCGCGTGACGTTGAAGAGCTTGCCCACTTCTTCAAGGGTGTGGTCGCTCTTTTCTGCGATGCCAAAGCGCTTGCGCAGCACCTGTTCCTCACGCGGGGTAAGGTCTGCCAGCACGGCGGCAAGCTGCTCGGAGAGCTTGGTATTGATGACTTCTTCAGCCGGTGCAACGGCCTTCTTGTCTTCAATAAAGTCGCCGAGGCTCGAATCTTCTTCATCACCGATGGCGTCTCAAGCGAGATGGGCTCCTTGGCGATCTTGAGCACTTTTTTGACTTTTTCCACCGGATATTCCATACGCTCGGCAATTTCCTCGGGCGTGGGGTCGCGCCCCAGCTCCTGCACAAGGTAGCGCGAGGTGCGGATAAGCTTGTTGATGGTTTCGATCATGTGCACGGGGATACGGATGGTACGGGCCTGATCCGCGATGGCGCGGGTAATGGCCTGGCGGATCCACCACGTGGCGTAGGTCGAAAACTGTAGCCGTCTGGTATTCAAACTTGTCCACGGCCTTCATCAGGCCGATGTTGCCTTCCTGAATAAGGTCAAGGAACTGCAGACCCCGGTTGGTGTATTTTTTTAATGGAAACGACGAGCAGGTTGGAGCGAATCAGCTCCTGCTTGGCGCGCATGGCGGCTGTATTGCCGCGCTTGATGCGCCAGAGCACTTCTTCAAGATCAGTGACGTTATGGCAGCACTTTTCCTGGAGGCGGCTGAGAATTTCGATCTTGCCGATGATCATTTCCTTGAACGAAAACAGCTCGTCCACGCTCAGCTTGAGGTCGCGGGCCGCATCGTTGGGGTTGACCTCGCGCTTTTCAAGGCCGTCAAACATGGCCTGAATTTCCGCCTGGGTGCGCCCGGTGGAAAGAATGTAGGCCGAGAGGTCGCGCTGGCAGTTGTGCATCTGGCGCACGTAGTCCTCTGACCGTTTCAATAATGCGGTCGATGAGCGTTTTTTCCAGCTTGATGTCGCGCAGGCGGGTGACGATTTCATCCTTGAAGCTGATGATTTCTTTCTGCACCGCGGTAACGCGGCGATCCATGCAGGCGCAGGCATCCAGCTTTTTGTAAATCTTGCGCTTCTTCTTGAAGGTCTGCTTGATTTCGTCCAGCAGCAGAATAACGCGGGTGCGCTGGTTCATTTCGTCTTCGCTGGGGTCGTCTTCTTCAATGGTTTTGACCACGTCCTTCAGTTTGACGCGGTTCTGGCGCAAATCTTCGCCTACATTGATGAGTTCTTCAACGGCCACAGGCACTTCTACCAGGGCGTAGAGCACGTCCTGCTCGCCCATCTCGATCTTTTTGGCGATGACAACTTCGCCATCGCGGTCGAGCAGGGGCACGGCGCCCATTTCACGCAGGTACATGCGCACGGGGTCGGTGCTGCGCGAGGAATAGTCCGCAGTGTCTTCGTCTTCGGACAGATCCAGCGAACCTTCGGTAATGTCTTCGTCAGTCTCGGTGGCGGCGGCGGAAATCTTTTTTCCGTCCTTTTCCGAATCCACAATGACGATTTCGAGCTGTTCAAAGATGCCGATGATTTCCTCAAATTGCTCGGGCGTGCTCATTTCAACAGGCAGAGCCTTGTTGACCTCTTCAAAGGTCAGAAAGCCCGCGCCCTTGCCTTTGGCAATAAGGGATTGTATCTGCTGGATATCTTTAAGATTGCTCATGCCCTTTCTCCAAGGTTTCCTTAAGTGCGCGAAGATAATCCAAATCAGCTTCAAAGTCACCTATGCCTGTATTGGCCCGCATGGCAGCGGACAGGGAGGAGGCCTGAGCTGAGGCGTAGTATTGATCTAGCGACTGTCGCAATAATTCAAGTTCTTTTTCGCCGCTGTCGCATGGCGCGGCTTCCGGGCCGCGACATTTGCACCAGAAGTTTTTTTCCCGTTCGTCAAGCTGATGGAACACTTCTTCCGGGCCGTGGGTTTCAATCTTGTCCCACAGCCGCCGGGCGATTTCAGACCTCAAGGCAAGGTCTGCCCCCATTTCCTGCATATCACGCAGGCGGTGGGGATACCGCACGGCAAACATCATTATTTCGCGGTCGCGTATGTTCTGGCGCGTCCGCGAGGCGGAGACTCCTTGTGGCTGCCCGTCCTTGCGTTGCCCCCGCGCCCCGGCAACGCCCTCGCGCAGGTCGGCTTCCGAAAGTTGCAAATGAGCCGCCAGCCGCGAAATGTAAGGGCTGATCAGCTCTGGAATATCCAGCTGGCGCAAAAAGTTGCGCGCCCATTCCACTGTTTCGCGCGGGGCCAGGGCCTTGAGAACGTCCACGCAAAAGCGCAGACCGTCCGGGGCCTGTGCCTGCAAGGCCTCAAAGGCCTCGGGGCCAGCGCCGCGCAGCAAACTGTCTATGTCTTCACCTTCGGGCATGATCACCACGCTGCAAGAAAGGCCGCGCGTGAGCAGCATTTCGCACGAGCGCAAGGCTGCCTTGCGTCCGGCGCGGTCGCCGTCAAACAGCAGGGTCATTTGCGATGCAAAGCCCGAAAGGCGTTTTATCTGTTCAGGCGTCAGGGCTGTGCCCAGCACGCCAACGGCATTGTCGTAGCCGAACTGGTGCAGGGTGAGCACGTCCATGTAGCCTTCTGTCAACATGGCGCGTCCCTTGGTCACAATACCGCGCCGCGCCTGCGCCAGCCCATAAAGGTGCTCGCCCTTCTTGTAGAGGGGCGTGTCGGCGCTGTTGATGTACTTGGCTTCTTCCTCATCGGCGATAATGCGCCCGCCAAAGGCGATTATCTGGTTGGAAAGACTCTTGATGGGAAAAATGAGCCGCCCGCGAAACCTGTCGTAGGGTCGCCCGCTGCTCGCCTGCCCCACAAGGCCCGCCTCAGCGGCCATGCGCATGTCAAAGCCCGCACGGCGCAGGGCATCAGCCAGCGACTGCCATTCGCGCCTGGCCCAACCAAGACCAAAGCGCTGTACAATCTCATCGCTCAAACCGCGTTTTTCTATATACCGTCTGCACTCTTCCGCCTCGGGGCTTTGCAGCGCCGAGGCAAAATGGCCTGCCGCCAGCTCGTACATGCGCAGCATCTGCTGCCGCGCAGAGCGCTGCTTGCGTTCCTGCCCGTCCCGTTGGGGATCCCGCGGCCCTCGGTCAATGGTAATGCCCGCTTCCGCCGCCAGCTGTTCGAGCGTTTCCTTGAACTCCAGCCCGTTGATGCGGCTGTAAAAATCAAAAATATCACCCGATGCGTGGCAGCCGAAACAATAAAAAAGCCCCTGATCTTCGTTGACGGAAAAGGACGGCTTGGTTTCCTGATGGAATGGGCAGGGCGCTACCCAGCGCGGCCCGTTGCGCTTCAGCTCAACATAGCGGCGCACCACGTCAACGATATTCAGGCGCTCTTTGATGGCGCGGATTGCGTCCTTGGACTGCATGGGTCACACGCCCGTAATTAGCGAAAGGTTACTATGGTCATGCCGTCGCCGCCCCGGTCTTCCGGCGCAAGGGCAAACTGCCCCACAGCCGGGAAGCTCCGCAAAAAATCATGCACCTGACGGCGCAGCGCGCCTGTACCCCTGCCGTGTACCACTTCTACCTCTGAAAATCCCGCCAGCAAGGCCTTGTCCATAAAACGTTCCAGCTCTGCCAGCGCCACATCCGCGCGCATGCCGCGCATATCAAGGCGCAGGGATGCTGCCTCGTCACTGGCGGATGTGCGGCCCACAACGCCCCTCAGGGAACTTTTGGAGGGGCTTGGCGCTGTCTGGCCCGGCACGCGCAGGGCCTTCATTTCTGCCCAGAGGTTCACGCCGTTCATCTCCAGCCGCACACGCCCGCGCCGTTCGTCCACATCGGTTATGACGCCGCGCTTGTTGAATACTGTGTGCAGCACTTCCTGCCCGGCCGTAAAGGTCTGGGGCTGGGGCAGCACGGACGCGCCTTCCGCAGTTTCATCCTGCGCGGGAGCCAGCGAGGCCCGCAGACGCGACATTTCCTTGAGCGCCTGCTTGTGGGTGGCGCGGCCTTCCTTCCAGGCGCGCATGAGGTCGCCAGCCCTGGCCCGAACCTCGTCGTGCAGGCGGAGGCGTTCCTTCTCAAGCTTTTCGCGCAGATCCTGCGTCTGGCGGCGGGTCTTGTCCTGCTCGCGCTTGAGTTCTGCCAGTTCTTCCTCCCGCTTTGCGGCCAGATCATTGAGCCTGCCAAGCAGGGCGGTGGCATCCTGCCCGTCCTGCAAAAGGTAATGCTCCGCGCGGCGCACAATGCTTTCGGCAAGGCCGTGCTCGCGCGCCACATCCAGCGCCTGACTGGCCCCGACCTGATCGTAAGCAAGTCGGAACAAAGGCTTTTTGCTTTGGGGATCAAAGAGCATGGAGGCCGCCCGGGCGCCTTCGCGCGTGAGGGCATAGCTTTTGAGCGCGGGAAAATGCGTTGCCGACAGAACAAAGGTATGTTTGTCCAGCAATTCGTCAAGTACTGCCTGCGCAAGGGCAGCGCCCTGGGCCGGGTCGGTGCCTGCGCCAAATTCGTCAAGTAGCACAAGGCTGCTGGCATCAAGGTGCTTCCAGGCCTTGGCGAGATGCTCGATCTGGGCGGTGAAGGTAGAAACATTGTCCGCAAGGCTCTGCTCGTCGCCGATAAAGGCATCAAGTCTGCTGAACCAGGGCAGGTGCGAACCCGCTCCCACAGGTACGGGCAGGCCGCTCAGGGTCATGGCCGCAATGAGGCCAAGCGTCTTGAGGCATACGGTTTTGCCGCCAGCATTGCCGCCGGTGATGACCAGGGCGCGCTCGCCGGGGCGCAGCACGATATCCAGAGGCCGCACCTTGCTGTGGGCTGCTGCAGCTGCCTTGGAACCGTCCTTGCCGGATTCGGCCACACGGTTGAGCATGAGCAGGGGGTGGCGGGCATCAAGAAGCTGAATGCCCTCCGCCACAGGGGTGAGGGGCAGCGGGCGGCCGTCAAAGAGGGCCGCAAGCCTGCGCTTGGCCTGCAAAACATCAAGCTGGGCCAGCAGATCAAGGGCAGCACGTGCGCCGGGCAGCTCCGCTTCAAGCAGGCTGCGCAGATAGACCAGGACCTTGCGTTCTTCTTCGCGTTCTTCGCGTTTCAGTTCCTGAAGGCGGTTGTTGATCTCCACCAGAAACATGGGTTCAAAGTAGCAGGTCTCGCCCGTCTGCGACCAGTCGTGAATGATGCCCTGCATGCGGCCCTTGAAGTTGGCCTTGAGGGGCAGCACGTAACGGTCGGACGAGAGGGTCATGAACTCGTCTTGCAAATAGGCCAGCATATTGTATTGCTGGGCAAAATCCTTGACCTTGCGCATGCAGCTCTGGTGCAGGCGGCGCAGTTCGCCGCGCAGACGGTACAGCTCCGGCGAGCTTTCATCGCGCAGCAGGCCGTCGTCAGAAATACAGCGCAAAAGGGCCGCAGTGAGCTGAACCGGCAGGGGAGAGCCGTCGGCCATGGCCAGCAGGTGCGGCCAGCGGGTGGCGGCCTCGGGCTGGGCAATGGATGCGTGGGCGTCTCTGGCAAGGCGCAGAACTTCGCGCAGCGCCCAGAAGGCGTCTACATCGGGCTGAAAAGTGTGGGCGCGGCTGGTGGCCGCAGCGCGCAGCATGCCGCTGACATCGGGGAAGGAGCAGACGCAGAAAACAGCGCCGCCTGCGGCAGGGCGACTGGCCCAGTCGGCGGCTTCCTCATAGATGCGCGCGGCAAGGGTTACAGCCTCTGCATCGTCAAGGGGGGCAATGGCCCTGGCGCGTTCCCGGCCTACGCCGGAAAGGCACAATTCCGAAAGGTGGTCTGCAATGCGGTGAAATTCAAGGGCGTTGAGCGTGCGGGCGTGAATCATGCGTGAACTGCCTTAAAGCAATGGGTTAGCGCGTAAAAAACGGAGCTACCCCGTGGTGCGGAAAAAAATCGTGAGCCGTCGGGCAATATGCCCTTGCGCAGCAGCAAAGTTACCCGGCAAACGCAGCTGTAGCTGCGGCGCTTTCGGGCAGTCGCCCAAGGGGCGAAAGTGAGCTGCGCAAGGCTGTTTGCTCCCAGACCAAATTACCTTGTTGTCATTCTGCCGAAAAATGCGATTTTTGGCAGAATCCACGCCACGTTGTGGCGCGCTGCACTCTCGTACAGCGTTAGAGCGTTTAACCGTTTCAAAGTTGAAAGGCTCTAAACCAGGTGACTCCCGCAAGATTGCATGCCAGCGCAACACGGGACACGGAAACGGGGTTTCCCCAGGTGAAAACGCGGCCTGAGACTAGGGCTGCAAGCGTTTTTTAACTGCTTCGGAGAGGGCTTTGCCGTCTACGCGGCCCTTGTGCCCCGCCATGATGGCGGCGATGACCTTGCCCATATCCTTGGGGGAAGTTGCGCCCACTTCGGCCACGGTGGCGTCAATAAGGGCTGCAAGTTCTTCTGCCGAGAGGGGTTTGGGCAGGTATTCCTTGAGAATGACAAGCTCCGCCGCTTCCTTGTCGGCCAGATCGGTGCGGCCTGCTGCCGTGAACTGGTCGATGGAATCCTGCCGCTGCTTGCCTTCCTTGATGATGATATCAAGCATTTCTTCGTCGGCAAGGCTGCCGCCGGGGCGCTTGAGTTCCACCAGGCGATTCTTCACCGCCGTCTTGAGAAGGCGCAGCACGGTAAGGCGCACACTGTCCTTGGCTTTGTAGGCTTTGATATAGTCAACGTCGATCTGCTCAAAAAGCGTGGTGGTGACAGTCATGGCGGTGGTGGGGTGGAGGGTGGAGAAAAGCGGAAAACGCGGGAAACCCTGAGGGCCTCCCGCATAACTGGCTGAATGAACAGAGCGATGCCGGGCATCGCGCGGTCTGCCGTTTGCCGGGTGTACCGGCAATGCGGCGCAGGGCATGTCTGCCTAGGCCATGTTCATCTTCCTGATTTTTTTCATCAGCCGCTTCCGGGCGGCGGCCTTCTTCTTTTTACGCATAACGCTGGGCTTTTCGTAGTGCTGGCGTTTCTTCATTTCAGAAAGAACGCCCGCCTTTTCTACCTGCTTCTTAAAGCGGCGCAGTGCGATGTCGAAGTTATAGTCGTCGTCGTTAAGAAAAACTCCGGGCAAGAAAATCACCCCCTTCGGCGGTGGGGCACGGCTCTAGACCATGGCCCGCAAAATATGAACTGCTCTTTTAGCCCGCACTTTAGAAAAAGGCAAGCCTCAAGTGCGGGAAAATGAATATTTTCCGCAAAAGGTGGCAGCTTTTCAAATTGCTGGTTCCCCGCGGCAAGGCATAGAACCAGCTTGCAGAGGATATGGCACACCCCTGCGAGGTGGTTCTTTGCCTTGCCGTTGGGCAAAAGCAATCGGCAACAGCCTTGCGGCTGCTGGCGCAAATCAAAAAGCCGTTATGCCAGGGCATAACGGCTCAAGCTTAATTCAGGGAGTCCTTGAGCATTTTGCCGGGACGGAATTTGAGAATTTTGCAGGCGGGAATGGTCAGCGTATCGCCGGTGCGCGGGTTGCGCCCCTGGCGAGCCTTGCGGGTTTCTACCGCAAAGGTGCCAAAACCCGTGAGGGTCAGTTTGGACTCTTTTACAAGAGCGTCTTCCACAGAAGCAAGAAAAGCATTGAGGGCACGCTCGGCGGCAGCCTTGGTCAGGTTTGCCTTGGCGGCGATTTTTTCAACCAGATCAGCTTTAGTCATCAGCACATCCTCCTGAAAATTCCCCGGCTTGAGTTGTTCTGCCAGCAAGCTCAGGCGGCAAATGCCGCCAAGCATTACGTTTTAAAAGACAGTGCGTAAACTCAAAACTTTTTATGCATTATTGTCAAGCTGCTCCGCCCAAAAAGCGGCTAGAGCCTGAAAATCTGTATTGGCGAGGGCTTCAGGCCGCAGGCTTGGGTCGATGCTTGTCTTTTCCAGCGCGGCCTCAAGCCCGGGCTGGCCGCTGCGCCTGAAAACGCCGCCAAGCTGTTTGCGGCGCTGCTGAAAGCACACGCGCAAGAGCCGCGCCAGAACCTCGGGGTGGGCAGGCCTGCGCTCCGGCGGGAGCGGATCAAAAGAAAGCACGGCAGAATCCACCTTGGGCGGCGGGCTGAAGGCCCCCGGCCCCACAATAAATTCCATGCGCGGGCGGGCGTAGCTTTGCACCCAGACTGATAGCGCGCCATAATGATTGGTGTTGGGCTGGGCAGCCAGCCGCTGGCCCACCTCTTTTTGCACCATAAAAGCAGCGCGCTGCCAGCCAGTTGCGCGCGAAACAATGTCCCATATAAGAGGGGAAGCCACGTTGTAGGGCAGGTTGCCTATGATCTTCCACGGTTTTTCGGGCGTGATGCGCCGCCAGTCAAAGCGCAGGGCATCAGTCAGCACCGCCTGGGTACGGGTTTCACCAAGGCGCTGGCGCTCAGCCGCCCAGTGGCGGTCTTTTTCAAGCAGCAGCAGGCGGGTGTGGGGCTGCTCCTCAAGGGCGCGGGTGAGCGCGCCGGGGCCGGGGCCGATCTCGAGCACCAAGTCTTCGGGCCTGGGCAGCAGCAGCATGGCAATGCGGCGGCAGATATCCTCGCGCTTCAAAAAGTGCTGGCCGAGGCTTTTCTTTGCGCGGGGCTGGCCGTGTGTGGATTCTTGGTGCTGCATGGTTCCTCAGGGCAGATCAAAGCGGTCAAAGGTCATTACCAGCCCGGCGCGGCCTTGCGTGGCCGAGCGCAGGGAGGTGGAAAAGCCGAACAGGCGGCGCAGGGGGGCAGTGCCGCGCAGGGTTTTGCGCCCGCCGTGGTCTTCCATATCCTCAACCTTGCCGCCGCAGGTGGTGAACAAGGTGATGGACGCGCCAAGGAAGTCTTCCGGCACGGTAATCTCCACGCGCATCACAGGCTCAAGCACCACGGGCGTTGCCGCTGCCAGCGCCTCTCGCAAGGCTTGCCCGGCAGCCATGCGGCAGCCGGGAACCGTTGTCAGGCCTTCCTGCCTGTCCACCGCCGTAAGGGTCACGGCCACGTCTTCGATGGGGTAGCCGGTCAGGTCGCCGCACTGCAGGGCATCGCGCACGCCTTCAAGGGCTGCGTCCAGATAGACCCTGGGCAGAATCTTGCGCGCCTCGGCGGCATCTTGCGGCAAAAAGTCGCCCACTTCAACAGTATTGCCCGTGCCTCGGGCGCGCGGCGCAACGCGCAGGCCCGCAGAGCCCTGATGGCGTTCCTTGCCCATTTCGCGGTCAAAGACGGCTGCCGCCTCTGCCTCCTTGCGCACGGTTTCGCGCAGCACAACCTGCGGATTGCCCGCACGGGGGCTGATGCCGTATTCGCGCTGCATGCGCTCCAGCAGAACGTCCAGATGCAGCTCGCCCATGCCGGAAACCATGCGGGAACCTGTGTCGTCATCCAGCCGCGCCAGCAGGGTGGGGTCTTCTTCCGTATAGCGCGCCAGGGCTTCGTCCAGAATCTTGCCTTCGTCCGCATTGCGGGGTTCCAGCGCAAGGGTGATGACGGGCGCGTAGGCATCTATGCTTTCCAGCGCAAGCTGCCGCTCGCGGGCGGTATAGGTTTCGCCCGTATGCCCGCGCAGGCCCACCACAACCACGATTTCGCCCGCCTCGGCGCTTTCCACCTGCTCCCGCCTGTCGGCATGGGGGCGGTAGATGCGGCCCAGACGGTCATCCTTGCCGCTGGCGGTATTGCGCAGGCTTTCGCCCTCATGGATACGCCCCGCGTACATGCGTACAAAGGCCAGCTTGCGGCCATTTTCCATGAGCACTTTAAAGACCAGCGCCGCTGCGGGGGCATCGGGCGTTGCCTCCACAATGATTTCCCGACCATCGGCATCGTGCCCCACCGGGGCCGGAACATCGGCGGGCGAGGGCAGCAGGGTGCACACGGCATCAAGCACGGGCTGCACACCCATGTTGCGCAGGGCCGAGCCGCAGAAAACAGGCGTGAGCGAGCGGGCCAGCGTGGCGCGCCGCAGGGCTGCGTTGATGTCGGCCAGGGTGAATGTGCCTTCCAGATAGGGTTCCACAAAGGCGTCGTCTGCCTCGCCAAGCTTTTCCAGCAGAATTTCGCGCCAGGGGGCGGCGATGGCGGCTTCTTCTTCCGTAAAGGGCGCGCGGTGCACGGTCTGGCCCTGATCCGCGGGGTCAAAGATCAGGCTCTGCTCGTTCACAAGGTCAAGCACGGCGCGGAAATCTTCGCCCTGCCCAAGGGGGATGGTCACGGCAACGGCGTTGGTTTGCAGGCGCTGGCGCATGGCCTCGAGCACAGCCTCAAAATCCGCGCCCAGGCGGTCTATCTTGTTGATAAAGGCAATCTTTGGAACGTTGAAATCCTCCGACTGCCGCCACACGGTTTCCGACTGCGGCTCAACCCCGCCCACGGCGCAGAAAACGCCCACGGCCCCGTCCAGCACGCGCAGGGCGCGCTCCACCTCAATGGTGAAGTCCACATGGCCCGGCGTGTCGATGAGGTTGATGGTATTTTCGCCCCACTGGCAGGTGGTGCAGGCAGACATAATGGTGATGCCGCGTTCCTGCTCCTCCGGCATGTAGTCCATAGTAGCGGAGCCGTTGTGCACCTCGCCCATGCGGTGGATTTTGCGGCTGTAGAACAGCATGCGCTCGGAAAGCGTGGTCTTGCCCGCGTCGATATGGGCAATTATGCCTATGTTGCGGATATGCTTGATGCTGGGCATGGCTTTGCTCCCAAGGCGAGGTGTTTCTGAATGATTACGGCTTTTTCAGGCGCAGGGCAAGGCTGGCCGCCGCAGCTTCCCCATGCTGTGCGGGGAGGCCGGGCAGCCAGCTTGCAAAGAACCTTTTTGCGGAGAATCAATTGAGGGCGGCTGATGAACTGTGCGCCGCGCAAATGTTGCATCGAGCCGGATTACAGCAGCCCGAATGCCTGCCGTTGTACGCGGAAAAAATCGGGAGTGAGGCCGGGGTGCAGCCAGAAGCCCTCGCAGCCCGGCGTGAGCGCTGGCGCGCCGCTGTAGGGGAATGGCCCGGTGCGGCGCTCGCGGCAATGCCCAAGGGCGGCCACTGGCGCAAGGTAGGTGGCGTCAGGGGTAAGGCGCAAGGAGGTATCAAGCGCTGTTTCCAGGGCCTCGGCCTGCGCAAAGGCCAGCGCTTCAAGGTCAAAGGCCTCGGGCTTGGGCAGGCAAAGGACGGGTGAGCGCCGTTCCTCGTAGCAGGGCAGTTCAAGCGCCCGTGCAGCCCCGGCCACGCCGTCCAGCTCTCCCCTGTGCAGCAGCACCAGACGACCCGGCCCAGGCTGGGTTTCTTCCAGCAGGGTGCAGAGGCTTGCGCTGTCCATAACAAAAATATCTTCCACGCCTGCCAGCTCCAGAGTAACCAGAGCATTCCTGCTGGGCGCGCCGCCCACGCACACGGCCCCCACAAGGGTCACGCCGCCAAGCAGGGCGGGCATGCAGGCTGCGGCAAGGCGGGCCGCTGCGGCGTACGCGGGCGTAAAGGCAATGACCGCCCAGGGCGCGGGGTGCGCGATGGAACGCCGCCAGAAGCCAAGATGCGCGTTGCGCACCTCGTTGCGCTGGCTGGTGGTGGACTCGCCAAAGTGCATGTGGGCCAGAGCCAGCCCTGTTTTGACAGCGGCGCGCAGGGGAGCAGGCGTGGCCTCATAGGCCGCTGCGGCGAGGTCATCGTCCAGCCGCGTATCTTCCGCCCACTGGGGCCAGCTCACGGCGGAGGGGGCTTCCGCCCCCATATCCTGCCGGTTTTCGATATCAAAAATGGACATGGCGTTCGGCTCCGTGCTTAGTTTTCCTCGCCCAGATTCTGCCCAAGCCACTGGTGCAACTGTTCAAGCTGTGTTTCTACAGAGCGGGGGCCGGTGCCGCCGGGGGTTTCGCGGCGGCTCACGGCTGCGGCATATTCCAGAATGGCAAAAACCGTGTCGTCAATGCGGGGTTCAAGGCTCTGGAGTTCGCCAAGGCTGAGGTCTTCAAGGCCTTTGCCAGCCTTTTCGGCCATGGCCACGGCCTGACCCGTGATGTGGTGCGCCTCGCGGAAGGGAATCCCCTTGCCCACGAGGTAGTCCGCCAGTTCGGTGGCGTTGAGGAAGCCAGCCTTGCAGGCCTCACGCATGCGGTCAGTGCGGAAGGTCAGTTCTTCCAGCATGCCCGCCATGAGGCGCAGCGATGCTTCAACCGTGCGGTCGGCATCAAGAAAGCCTTCCTTGTCTTCCTGCATGTCGCGATTGTAGGCAAGGGGCAGACCCTTCATGACCGTGAGCAGGCCCGTGAGCGCGCCATAGACGCGCCCGGTTTTGCCGCGCATAAGCTCGGCCACGTCGGGGTTTTTCTTTTGCGGCATGATGGACGAGCCGGTGGAATAGCCGTCGGAAAGGCGCACAAAGCCGAAGGCGGGGTTGGCCCAGAGGATGATTTCTTCGCACAGGCGCGAGAGGTGCATCATGATGGCCGAGCCGTCAAAAAGAGCTTCGAGTACGAAATCGCGGTCGGAAACCGCATCCATGGAGTTGCCGTAAATTTCCGCAAAGCCCACCTCGTTCGCCACGCTCCGGGGGTCGAGGGGATAGGTGGTGCCGGCCAGGGCCGCAGCGCCAAGGGGCGAAATGCGCACGCGCTCGAGCGTGTCTTCAAGGCGCAGGGCGTCGCGGCGGAACATCCAGGCATAGGCCAGCAGGTGGTGGGCGAGGCTCACGGGCTGGGCGGGCTGCAGGTGGGTGCAGCCGGGCAGAATATCCGTCGTGTGCTCGGCGGCCTTGTCGGCCAGCACGGAGCACAGCAGGGCGGCGCGCTGCCGCCAGGTTTCAAGGCGGTCGGCCACAAAGAGGCGGAAGGTCAGGCCCACCTGATCGTTGCGGCTGCGGCCCGTGTGCAGTTTTTTGCCCACATCGCCCACAAGCTCGGTAAGGCGCGCTTCAATATTCATGTGCACGTCTTCCAGCTCGGGCTTCCATACAAAGTTGCCAGCTTCGATTTCTTCCCGCACACGGTCCAGACCGTTGACCAGAATCCGCGCCTCGCTCTGGCTGATGACGCCCTGGCGTCCCAGCATGCGGGCGTGCGCCTGTGACGCGCGGATATCCTGGGCGTAGAGCGCCCTGTCGTAGGATTGCGAATCCGTATACTGGGCCACGGCTTCCTTGGGGCCTTCGGCAAAGCGGCCGCCCCAGCTCTGGTTGGTCTTCATGGTCTGTCCGTTTTCTGTAAAAAATGAATCGGGGGAAGCCGCGTTGCTCGTGGCGAACGCCGCTCCCCCCGGAACCTGTCCCGTCAAATCTCTGCAAAACATGCGGCAATGCCGCCAATGGCCGAGCCCGGGATGGCGCAGGCTCCGGAGAAAGCGCCCGATATTCCACAGCCCCGCATGCCGCTTCAATAATAAGGCGGCATGCGGGGCGTTTCAGTCTACTTGCCGAGCTTGCTCTGCACCGCGGCGTGCAGGCGCAGGCGCAGGCTGTTGAGCCGGATAAAGCCAGCGGCATCCTTGTGATCGTAGTTGCCGCCTTCAAAGGTGGCCAGATCTTCGGAGAAGAGCGAGTTGGGGGAGGTGCGGGCCAGGGGCCACACGCCGCCCTTGTAGAGCTTGGCGCGCACGGTGCCGGTGACGCACTCCTGCGACTTGTCCATAAAAGCCTGCATGGTTTCGCGCTCGGGCGAATACCAGAATCCGTTGTACACGCACTGGGAGTAGCGCACGGCCAGCATGTCGCGGATGCCGAGCAGTTCGCGGTCCATGCAGATGCCTTCAAGGTCGCGGTGCAGGGCGAACAGCAGGGTGCCGGCGGGGTTTTCGTACACGCCGCGGCACTTCATGCCCACAAAGCGGTTTTCGACCATGTCGTCGCGGCCAATGCCGTTACGTCCGGCCATTTCGCTGAGGGTCTTGATGATGGCGGCGGGGGAGAGGCGCTGGCCGTTGACGGCCACAGGGTTGCCCTGCTCGAAATCCACGCTGATGATCTCGGGGGTGTCGGGCGCTTCTTCCACGGGCACGCAGCGCTGATGGCACGAGGCATCGGGCGCGCTGCCGGGATTTTCCAGCTCGCTGCCTTCAAAGCTCGTGTGCATCATGTTGGCGTCCATGCTGTAGCGCTTGGCTTCGCTGGAGATATGGATGCCGTGCTTTGCGGCAAAGGCGGTGAGGGCCGTGCGCGACATGAGGTCCCATTCGCGCCAGGGGGCGATGACCTTGAGGTCGGGCGCAAGGGCGCTGACGGCAAATTCAAAACGCACCTGATCGTTGCCCTTGCCGGTAGCGCCGTGGGCCACGGCGTCCGCGCCTTCCTTGCGGGCGATGTCCACAAGGGCCTTGGCGATGAGCGGGCGGGCGATGGAGGTGCCCAGCAGATAGCGGTTCTCGTAGCGGGCAGCGCCGCGCATCATGGGGAATACGAAGTCCTTGGCCATTTCTTCGCGCAGATCAAGCACATAGGCCTTGGAAGCGCCGGTCTTGAGCGCTTTTTCTTCCACGCCCGTAAGGTCTTCGGGCTGGCCCAGATCGGCGGTAACGGCGATGACCTCACAGCGGTAGGTCTCAATAAGCCATTTGAGGATAACGGAAGTATCAAGCCCGCCCGAATAGGCGAGGACGACTTTTTTTACATCTTGCATGTATGGAGCCCCCTTGTGGATTCAAGAGAAAAATTATTGCGCAAAAAAAAGTGCGAGGCAAGGCCTTTGTGCCGACAGGATGCCGTACGGGCAGGGCGGAACCTTCTGATACAGGCCCGGCGGGCGCGCGGCGACAGCCGGGCAGGGGCGGGCAGTCATTTGGCCGAAGGAAAAACTTGACTTTTATACCAGCTGTGGAATAAAAACAATCGTTTTATGCAAATCGGCGCGCCTGTGCCGCGTCATTACCTCTGATCTCCAAAATCCGCAGGAAAGTTCAATGCCCAAGCGTTCGGATTTACACAAAATTCTTGTCATCGGCGCGGGCCCTATCATCATCGGCCAGGGCTGCGAGTTTGACTACTCCGGTTCCCAGGCCGTGAAGGCCCTCAAGGAAGAAGGGTACGAGGTGGTGCTGGTCAATTCCAATCCGGCTACCATCATGACCGATCCGCATATGGCTGACGCCACCTATGTGGAACCCATCGAGCAGGAGACCCTTGCCGCAATCATCCGAAAAGAACGCCCCGATGCGCTCTTGCCTACGCTTGGCGGTCAGACGGCTTTGAACGCCGCTCTTGGGCTTGCCAAGAGCGGCGTTTTGGCGGAATGCGGCGTCGAGCTCATCGGCGCGCGCGCCGACGTGATTGAAAAGGCAGAAAGCCGCGAGCTTTTCCGCGAAGCCATGGAAAAGATCGGCCTTAAAATGCCCGCCAGCGGCATTGCCCGCACCATTGAAGAAGCGCGTCAGCTCGGCAACGTGCTGCCCTTCCCGCTGATCATTCGCCCGGCCTTTACGCTTGGCGGCACCGGCGGCGGTGTGGCCTACAATATGGAAGACCTGGAAGCCATTGCCGCCAGCGGCCTTTCGGCCAGCCCCACCTCTGAAGTCATGATCGAGCAGAGCGTGCTTGGCTGGAAAGAAATCGAAATGGAAGTGATGCGCGACGCCAAGGACAACTGCGTCATCATCTGCGCCATTGAAAACTTTGATCCCATGGGCGTGCACACGGGCGACTCCATCACCGTGGCCCCGGTGCAGACCCTCTCTGACGCCGAATACCAGAACCTGCGCGACGCCTCCATTGCCATCATGCGCGAAATCGGCGTGGAAACGGGCGGCAGTAACGTGCAGTTCGGCCTCAATCCGGCCAACGGCGAGATCGTGGTTATTGAAATGAATCCCCGCGTGTCGCGTTCGTCAGCGCTGGCCTCCAAGGCCACGGGCTTCCCCATTGCCAAAATCGCCGCCAAGCTTGCCGTGGGCTACACCCTTGACGAACTGCGCAACGACATCACCACGCAGTAGTCGATGGCAGGTTCAAAGCTTGCCACGGTCTCGCGGGTGAT
>JASGGT010000051.1:0-16637 GCA_047602655.1 Desulfovibrio sp.
ATCCCGCCACCAGGGCAGTCGCGCGCCAGACAGAACATGCCAGGGATTGTCCACAAACCACAGGGCAACGGGAATCCCAAGGGCACGGCAAAGCTCAAAAACACGCCCATCAGCATCCAGCCCTCGCAGGTTTACCGAGAGCAGAAATGCAGGTTTGCCCCCTTGCAAAAGGATGCGCCAGCGGACAAGAAAATCATCCTCACGGCCTGCCTCTGCCCTACCCGCGCCGGGCGAGGGCTGAGGCACATCCACCACCGGTACGAAACCGCACCCGGCAAGAGCCGTGCGCAATTCCTGATGCAGCAGCTGCCCATCATTGCCCGGCAACAGAACCGACTTGCGCCCCGCCCTCATGGGGCCGCTCGCCCGCACAGCGGATGCAGGAAGCGCGAGGGCCGCATCCACTCTCCCCAGCAACGGCCCCCAAAATTCAGGGTCAAGGCGCAAACCGGGCGTGTAGATGCAGCAACGGCACTGCCCGACAAGAGCCGCAGCCTGCTCTGCGGTTACCGAACGCCAATGGGCGGGGAACGGTTCGCGCGGCGAGGTTCCGGTCTCAAGCCTCCAGGCCTCAAGGGCCAGGACCACTTGCGGGGATTCCAGCCAGTAGACGGCGGGGGCTGTGGCAAGCAGGGGCAAAACCTGCGCCAGGCCAGCTCCAGACTCCGGCCCCAGACCGAGCAGCAGCACAGCATCGCCATCCCCCCGGCATATCCATGCTTCCGGGCCGTCGGGCAGGCTCACGCCCCGACCCGCAAAATCCGGCAGGCGAACCCGCTGCGGGCGATTGTCTTGTTCTGCCATATTTTTCTCCGCCAATGCGGGCTTCCTGCGAAACTGTCCCATCAATAAAAAGCCCCGCTGCGGCAAGCAAGCGGGGCAGAATAATCCAAAACTCCGTGCCGATTACGGCAGCCGGAGGTTCTCCCCTGTGGCTGGCAATACTTTGCGCCGATAATGGCGCGCCCTTGCCAGAACTGCAAGACCCACACAAGGGAAGGTATGATATACTTACGCGAACAGGTAAATTTCTGCCGCGTAAACGCAAAAAACATAATCCTACTTGATCACGCCGCAGGCGATACGCGCTCCGCCGCCGCCAAGGGGGGCCGGTTGATCGGAATAGTTATCTCCGCCGGCATGAATCATGAGCGAACGGCCCTTGATGTCGGCTGTGGTCAGGTCGGCCACGTGCAACTTGGCCTTCACATTCTGTTGCGAATCAGCGGTTATGAGCGGCAGGTCACCCTTGTGGCCATGTTTGCCGGGGCCTTCATGTTTGCCCGCGTGGGTGGGATCATAATGCCCTCCGGCGGCAAGGCCAGCCACGTTGACGCCATCCTTGGCTGCGGGCGCGCACGAAGGATTTTCATGCACGTGCATGCCGTGGTCGCCCTGAGGGATGCCAACGACATCAACCATAATATCCATGCCGCCCTTGCCATCATCTTCAAAAACAACAAAGCCTATGGCCTCTCCCACGCCTTCGCTGCTGATCTTGTTCACAGGAACTTTAACGCTCTCCGCCAGTACCGTTTGCGCTCCAAAAGCGAGCGCGCAACCCGCAAGACAAGCGGCCAACAGAATCCGTTTCATAGCCTCTCCTTACTGGTGATAGTGTGCGAGATAAAAGGTTCTGGAAACTTATTGAAAAAATATCCTGACAAGCCCCCGAGGTCAACCAGTTCAGCAATTTTACGCCGCCCATCACGAAGGGCTGCACTGCGCACTTGGCGAGCGCGATAAAAAAGGGTATGGTCACCTGTTGGAATTTACCATGAAAGAATACCGTGATCATTATTTTCTGAAGGCCAAGCGCGAGAATTATCCCGCACGCTCGGTCTACAAGCTCAAGGAGCTGGACTCCAAGTTCCGCCTGCTGCGCCCCGGCCAGCGGGTTCTCGACCTTGGCGCCGCCCCTGGATCGTGGTCCATGGGCGCGGCGGAAAAGGTCGGGACGCGTGGACTTGTGCTCGCCTGCGACATCCAGAGCACCGAAACGGTGTTTCCGCCGCAGGTCACGTTCATGCAGGAAGACGTGTTCAACCGCTCTGCCGAGTTTGAAGCAAAGCTCAAGGAGCTGGGGCCTTTTGACGTTGTCATCAGCGACATGGCCCCGCGCACAACGGGCACGCGCTTTACGGATCAGGCCCGTTCGCTTGAGCTTACGGTTGAGGCATTGGCTGTAGCCTGCCTGCACCTTAAAAAGGGCGGCAGTTTTGTGGTCAAAATTTTTATGGGGCCAGATATTCAGGAGCTGCTCGCGCCCATGCGCAAGGCTTTTGATGCGGTCAAATCGTTCAAGCCCAAAAGCTCGCGGGCCGAAAGCAAGGAAACATTTTTTGTCGGCCTTGGTTTTCGTGGTCAGGCGGGCGATGCCCCAACGGCGCATGTGCCGGGCGAAGCCGCCGGAGAAACTTCGCACGAAGTTGCCGACGACGCGCCACCGGGTATATAAACATACTCTACACTAGGTTTCGGAGGTTTTATGTCAGGTCACAGTAAATGGGCCAATATCCAGCACCGTAAGGGTCGCCAGGACGCCAAGCGCGGCAAGATTTTCACCAAGGCCGCCAAAGAAATCATCATCGCAGCCAAGGGCGGCGGTGACCCTGTGGGCAACTCCCGCCTGCGCGCGGCCATTGCCGCGGCCAAGGCCGTCAATCTGCCCAAGGACAAGATTGAGGCAGCCATCCGCAAGGGTACGGGCGAGGACGCAGGCGGCGACCTGACAGAAACCTTCTACGAAGGCTACGGGCCCAACGGCATCGCCATCATGGTGGAAGTTGCCACTGACAACAAAAACCGCACCGTGGCCGAAGTTCGCCACCTTTTCACCAAGCATGGCGGGGCCATGGGTGAAAACGGCAGCGTGGGCTGGATGTTTGACCGCAAGGGCGTTATCGCCGTGGACAAGGCAGCCTACCCCGAAGACAAAATTATGGAAGCCGCTCTTGAAGCCGGCGCAGACGATGTCATCGACGATGAGGACGTGTGGACCATCCACACCGCCATGGCCGATTTCACCTCGGTGCGCGATGCGCTGGAAGCTGCCGGTATTGCCATGCAGGAAGCCGAACTGGCCATGATTCCGCAGAATCTTGTGGCTGTGAGCGCCGAAGTGGGCATGAAGGTACTGCGCCTCATGGATG
This sequence comes from Desulfovibrio sp., assembly GCA_047602655.1. Classification (GTDB taxonomy): domain Bacteria; phylum Desulfobacterota; class Desulfovibrionia; order Desulfovibrionales; family Desulfovibrionaceae; genus Desulfovibrio. The sequence continues at coordinate 3,153 of JASGGT010000051.1, forward strand.
CGCTGGACGACAATGATGACGTTCAGAATGTCTATGCCAACGCGGACTTCCCCGACGATATGCCCACCGACTAACGCATTTTTCGCGTCCATATGTTTTGCGGGGGAGGGTTTTCTTATAAAAAGACGCCCTCCTCCGCCCCCTCATCCTCAAATTTTCTATTTTTCCCAGGCTGTTGCAGAGAGCATCCGGCCTGAAACGGAAGGTCTGCGGCGGCACAGCCCCCCTGTAAGCGCATCAGCCGCACTTGTTCCTCCCGCCTCACTGCGTTATGCTCCTGGACCAGATTACCTTTGAAATGCTTCACATTTCAAAGTTGCCATTCTGCCCCAAAATGCGATTTTCGGCAGAATCCACGCCACGTTGTGGCGCACTGCACTCTCGTGCAGCGTTAGAGCATGTAACCTTTTTCAAAGTTGAAATGCTCTAAAGCGCCGCAAAGCCGCTGGACATTCACCTGCCAGCGGCACTATCTTCATCTAACCAATATCCATACCAGAGGCGACAGGCGGTATTCATGCAGGCATGGGACATTGAATTTCGGGCACTCAGCGTGGGCTACGGCGAGCATGTGGTTCTGCGCGATGTCAATGCGGTGCTTCCGGGTGGCAAGGTTTCTGTAATTCTCGGCGGCTCCGGCTGCGGCAAGTCCACTCTGCTGCGCCATATTATCGGCCTTTCGCGCCCGCAGGCTGGCCATGTGCTTATAGGCGGCAAGGACCTCTTTGCCCTGCCGCAAAAAGATTTTCGGCGCATGCGCCGCAACATGGGCGTGCTGTTTCAGGATGGCGCGCTGCTTGGCGCGCTGTCGCTGGTGCAAAACGTCACCCTGCCCCTCACCGAACACCTGAATCTTCCCAAAAAGCTTGTTCGCGAGGCGGGCCTGCGTGTGCTGCGCATGGTGGGCCTTGAAGATTTTGCCGATTTTTATCCCAACCAGCTTTCCGGCGGCATGCGCAAACGCGCAGGCCTTGCGCGGGCCATTGTGGCCGAACCGCGCATTCTGCTATGCGATGAACCGACCTCCGGCCTTGATCCCATCACCGCCGCCCGCATGGACGAACTGCTGCTTGCCATGCGCAGGCAATATACCGACATGTCTGTCGTAGTGGTCAGCCATGACCTGGCCAGCCTGCGCGCAATTGCCGACCATGTTCTGGTGCTGGGCGAAGGCCGAGCGCTTTTTTCCGGCTCGCTGGCCGAACTTGAAGCAAGTGATGACCCATATCTGCGGCAGTTTTTGCTGCGTGAACCCGGCGATACGCAGGCCGCCATGGGCGAAGCGCCAGATCCGGCGGTGCGGCAGGCCCTTGACCGCTGGCTGGCTTCGTAAGCCGCGCCCGTGCGCCCGCCATGGACGGACGGCGGATTTGCGGATTACCTACCCGACAGTAGGGCTTGAAACTTTGCTCTGGCGCACATATACTAAGATCAAATCTTATTGCCGAATTCTTCGTGGAGCTGTCTGAACCTTATGAGTACCGTTCGTGAAACCGCTGTCGGCCTTTTTGTCCTGTTCGGCCTTGTATGTGTCGCGTATCTGACCATCAAGCTGGGCAAGATGGAAGTTTTCAGCCAGCAGGGCTTTGAACTTTCTGCCAACTTTGATTCCGTTTCCGGCCTGCGGGTCGGGGCGGACATTGAAATGGCCGGGGTGCCGGTGGGCCGCGTGGTAAGCATCAGCCTTGACCCGGACCCGGTGCGCAATCAGGCTGTAGTGCGCCTGCGGCTCGACAAAGACCTGAAACTTTCGGATGACAGCATCGCCTCCATCCTCACCAGCGGGCTTATTGGCGACAAATACGTCAGCCTTTCGCGCGGTGGGTCGGGGCATATCCTTGCGGCTGGCGACACAATTACTGAAACGGAATCCGCCGTTGACCTCGGTTCCCTCATCGGCAAGTACGCCTTCGGAGGAGTCAAATAACAATGACCATTCATGCGATCACACGCCATATAGCCGCAGGCTTTCTGCTTGCGCTACTGACAGTTGCGCTGCTGCCCGGCGCGGCCAGTGCGAGCTCTCCTGCGCAACTGGCGCTGGAAACTTCCATCAACCGCATACTCGGCTCCATCAAAAACCCCGACTACGTCAATCCTGCTACGCGCGGTCCGCTCCGCCAGCAGATTGAAGATGAAGTCCTGCACATTTTTGATTTCAAAGAATTTTCTTCGCGCACGGTGGGGCCGCGCTGGGGCACGTTCAGCCCGGCGCAGCAACAGCAGTTCAGCGATGCCTTTGCCGAACTGCTCATGAATACCTACCTGAGCAAGATTGACGGCTACAATGGCGAGCAGGTCGTATACACTGGCGAGGTTTCGTCCCCCAAGGGCGACCGCACTGAAGTACGCACACTGATCACCATGAAGGACTCAAAAAAAGTCCCCGTGGCCTACCGCATGCTCCCCAAAAACGGATCATGGCTTGTTTATGACGTGCTGATTGAAAACATCAGCCTGGTCAAAAACTATCGCACCCAGTTCCAGGACATTCTGAACACCGGCAGCCCTGACCAGCTTATTGCCAGGGTCAAGGCCAAGGCGCAGGAGGTCCGGCAGGGCAATGGCCAGTAACTATTCATCAACGCTATCGGGGCATCTCTATGTGCCCGGATTTCTGCTGGCAGCATTGCTGTGCCTGTGGCATGCGCCTGCCAGTGCCGCCCCCAGTCAGGCGCCTGCGCCCTCCACCGTGTACGGCAAGGCGCCCCAGCTTCAGCCTGGCGCCATTACAGTAACGCCATACGGAACCATGAATGCAGACAATACCCTGGACGACTACGATAACGAGCCGATCCAGAGCATTTCTGACCCCATCGAACCGTGGAACAGGTTCTGGTTCCATTTTAATGACATTTTCTTTCTCTACGTAGCCAAGCCTGCCTACACGGCATGGGAAACAGTGACGCCGCACCAGTTGCGTTCCGGGTTGAAAAATTTCTTTTCCAACCTGTTGTTCCCCGTGCGTTTTGTGAACAACATTTTGCAGTTCCGCTTTTTTGAAGCGGGGGTGGAATTTGGGCGTTTTGTCATCAACACCACTTCGAGCGCGGGCTTTGCCGATGTGGCGAAAGGACATAAAACCATTGTGCCTGTTGACCCCACCGGTGAAGATTTTGGTCAGACGCTTGGACGCTGGGGAATTGGCCATGGTTTCTACATTGTCTGGCCCTTTATTGGCCCAAGCTCTGCGCGCGACTCCGTAGGGCGCGCAGGCGACCTGTTTGCCGACCCGCTTTTCTATCTGCAACCCACGGAACTGGGCCTCGGGGTTGGCGGCGGCCTGCGGTTTAACGCCCTTGGCGACGTGCTGCCCCTCTACGAAGACCTCAATACCGTGGCGGTTGACCCCTACATCGCCATGCGCGAGGCCTATGTGAACTTCCGCAAGGCGCAGGTTCTGCACTAGGGGCTGTTTCTAAATAATTCTTTTGTCCAACTGGCGGCGTCAAAAGGCTATTTTTACTCCAGTCATGTACCGTAAGAGTACACTCCTTTCGTAAAAAAAGCATTTTTCCTTGCCCTTGGCGCAAAATCATTTATTTAGAACCCCCCTAAGCCTTGCCCCGTAAGCCAGCATGCAAGCCCCCGGCGGAAACCGTAGCGTTTCTGAATCGGGGGCTTTTTGCGATTTGGGATATGTTTGGGCCGTCTATGAGGCACGGTTTCGGCTGATCTGTAAGATACTCTTTTTGCTGCCCTTCGGGCACGGGGTTCGCCCTCCGGCGGAGTTTGGGACGCCTTCCCGGCGTGGTTTCGTCTGAGCTATGCGAGGCTAATCCTTTTGCTGCCCTTCGGGCATGAGATTCCGCCCTCCGGCGGAGTTTGGGACGCCTGTGCGGCGCGCAGCAAGGCGGGGCCGGTTATGGGGCTCCGCCCCCTCCGCGGCCCCCCTTGCATCCCCCCGGAACACCCCCTGAGGTTTTCAACTTCCATTGCGTGGCGAGGGCACGCGTCTCCTGCTGCGGGAGCTTCCCTCCCTCGCTACGCTCGCTCAGGCGATCTCCCTCCGCGACGCGTAAATGCCATACACCACTCTCGCCTTGGATGGAACTCCGCTTCAGCCCACTATCACAGCTATAGCTGATAATTGAAAATCTCCGCGTAACTCGAACCCCGGCCCGCCATCAGAAGCAGGTTGTGGCGTCGCCTTCCTTATACTCGCCGGAGCGGAGCGGAGGCGATGGCTGGTGTCGGGCGAATTTGCAAAATACGCTTTTTGTGGCCTGAAAAGGAAGCGCCGGGATTTTGAGCGCAGCGTACTCAAGTACGTGAGCATCAAAATCCCGGCGCTGACGCATTCAGGGCGCAAAAGTCGGGTTTGCGTAAATGGGCCTGACAGGCTCACCCCGATGCCCATCACCAAAATCCCCCTCCCCTTCTCTGCCTTCCATTGCCTTGCCATCTGTCGTAGCCGCGCCCCAGCCCTCAAGGCTTTTTTTTGCCTGCACCTTCTGGTAGGCTCTGCCCATGAACGAGCCGTCCACCCAAGCCCCCACCCCCCTGCTGCAACTGGAAAACCTCTCTGTGGCCTTTGCAACCGCAGACGGCCCGCTGCCCGCCGTACGCAGCGTAAACCTCTGCCTGCATGAGGGTGAAACACTTTGCCTCGTTGGTGAATCCGGCTGCGGTAAAAGCCTCACGGCCAAGGCCATCTTGCGGCTCACCCCGCCTAACGCGGTGCTTGAAGGGCGCATTCTGCTGCACGGTCAAAATCTGCTTGAGCTTTCAGAAAAAGAAATGCGCTCCGTGCGCGGTCGTCAGGTGGGCATGATCTTTCAGGAACCCATGACATCTCTCAACCCGGTGCTCAAAATCGGCGACCAGGTGGCGGAACCTTTGAAGCTGCATCAGGGCATGAGCCGCTCCGAAGCCCGCGAGGCCGCCATAAAACTGCTGACAGAAGTAGGCATCCCCGCGCCGCAAAGCCGCTATGACGATTACCCGCACCAGCTCTCGGGCGGCATGCGCCAGCGCGTCATGATAGCCATGGCTTTGTCGTGCAGACCAGCACTGCTGCTGGCTGACGAACCCACAACAGCTCTGGACGCCACGATTCAGGGCCAGATTCTGCGTTTACTGGCAGCTCGATGCCGTGAGCGCCGCATGGCCGTGCTGCTGATTACCCACGATCTCGGGGTAGCCGCCCAGATGGCGGACACTGTGGGAGTTATGTACGCCGGGCGTCTGGTAGAATGCGCTCCGGCTCAGGAGCTGTTCGCCGACCCGCGCCACCCATACACACAGGGATTGCTGCACGCCGCGCCCAGCGCCCGTTCACGCGGCCTTGAACGCCTGCCAACCATACCTGGCTCGGTTCCATCCCTTGCCAACATGCCTGGGGGTTGTCCCTTCCATCCCCGCTGCAAGTCAGCCCTTGCGCGTTGTACCACCGAAATGCCGCCCGTAGCCGCCAGCGGCGCGCACAGCACAGCCTGCTGGCTGGTCAGCCAGCCATAGTTTGCCCCCTCTCCACACGCATTCATCACGCTCAGCCATTGCAGCGGACCATCTTGCGCAGACATATTGCCTCTGCTATAAACTTATTTTCCAGTTCTCCGTAAATTCAGACAGTGGTTCTGCCCGGTTTTTTCCTGATGCCGCTCAATGCCGCTTCTGATTGCTCCCCCCAACTGGCGTTGCATCCCCCCGCTGGCAACGCTTGGCAATCGGACTTCTGAATTTGCGGCGTATTCAAGCATTCCGCCAGACTGTCAGTTTCTGGGCCGCCCCCCTACGGTCCACCAGAGCATTTCGTGGCGCGGCTTATTGAATCCGCGCGAACAGACAAACTTGTTCAAGTTCATCTGCTCTATGCTGTCAACAGCGCTGCCCGAGGCAAACGGGCAGTTTCAGCTGAACGTGGAGGATGCCTCACATGAAACTAGGCGCAAAACTTGTGCTCTCTTTCGGCAGTCTCATCGCAGTCATTCTGGTGTCTTCTGCCGTTACCATGCACAACGTGGGCGAAATGAACGGCAAGGTGCGCGAGATTGACGAGGCGTGGCTGCCTTCTGTCACTGCCATCCAATCCATGAATGTGCAGCTCAATTCGCTTCGCGCAGACCTTGCGTCAATAATGTCGCAAACCTACGCCGATGAGATCCGCAAGTACGAAAAGAATCTTCAGGATTCCATGGATTCAATCCAGCGCGATCAGGCCGCCTACCTGCAACTACGCAACGCCACCCCCGGCATGGACAGTGAGCAGGGCAAGGCCCTTATGGCCCGCATTGCCGATCTTTCCCAGCAAGAAAGCAAGGCGCGTGAAGGCATCATCAAAGGTGTACTGGACGGGCGGCGCGGCGTAGCAAACGTGGCTTTTGACAAAAAATACCGCCCGCTTTTTCAGGAACTCGACGACGTGTATGGCGAAATTGTGCGCATAAACGTCACGGGCAGCAAGGCCGCAGCCCAAAGTGCTACGGACGCCGGGCAAAAGACCCGCAACATGTCCATTGGCATCACTCTGGCTGCCGTTATCATCAGCATCGGCATTACCTGGATGCTTACGCGATCTGTGGGGCGGCAACTGGGCAAAGACCCCGGGGAACTGGCTGTCATAGCCCGCCGTGTCGCCAATGGTGATTACGATATTGACGATGGCAGCGCCAAAACCGGCGTGTATGCTGACATGGTTTCCATGGCGCAAACGCTTAAGGAAAACATGGCAAAGGCGCATCTGGAATCAGAAAATGCCAGGCAAAGCGCCCAGCGGGCCGAAGAAGCCCTGCGACAGGCGGAGGCGGCTGGCGTTGAGGCGCAGCGCAAAGCCGAAGCAATGAGCACCGCTTCTGCGGGCCTTCAGCAGGTTGCGCAGGTGGTGAGCGATGCTTCAACGCGCCTGGCTGCGCACATTGAGCAATCTGACAAGGGCGCATGCGAAACGTCGCTCAGGCTGACGGAAGCAGCCAGCGCCATTCAGCAGATGAACAAAACCGTACATCAGGTGGCGCAAAACGCCGCAGCCGCCAACGCCGCATCGCTCGAAACGCGCCAAAAAGCCGAGCAAGGCGCAGAAATCGTCAAACGCTCCCTGCACAGCATCAGCGAGGTGCACCATGTTTCGCTGGCGACCAAGAACGATATGGCGCAGTTGCGGGAACATACGCAAAACATCAACCGCATCATGAATGTTATTTCGGATATTGCCGACCAGACCAACCTGCTTGCGCTCAATGCCGCCATTGAAGCTGCGCGCGCGGGAGATGCCGGGCGCGGCTTTGCCGTGGTAGCCGATGAGGTGCGTAAGCTGGCGGAAAAAACAATGGCGTCCACGCACGACGTGGCCAATGCCATCACGGCCATTCAGGACAGTGCAGCAAAGAGCATGGATTCTGTGGACAACGTTGCCCTCCAGCTTGAACAGGCCAATGATTTTGCCCAGCAATCCGGGCAAGCGCTGACAGATATTGTTGTGATGGTGGAATCCACCTCTGATCAGGTTACCGCAATCTCTTCAGCCAGCGAGGAGCAGTCGGCCGCCAGCGATCAGGTCACAAGCGTTATTGACCAGATCAACGACATGTCACGGCAAACAACTACTGCCATGCGTGCTGCCACAGAGGCTGTGGAAGACCTTGCGGCCCAGGCCAACGGGCTTTCAGGCCTTATTGCGCAAATGCGCGCCCAGTAACGATGAGGCCATGAACCGCGATTGATCCCGCCGCGCGGCGGCGTCCCCCACATACTGCATGGTACTTACAAAGCGGTGGTTCAGAAGAATCACCGCTTTGTTGTATATTTTGTCCTTCATGCCGCTGAAAAAATTTAGCACGCTCTTTGCATAAGTTATACATTCATCGCAAGTGTCTGTAGCACAAACCCAGGAGGTGAAAGCCTATGCGACTGATTGTAAAACTTGGACTATCATTCTTTTTTATTACACTTGTTCTGCTTGCGATGAGTGGCATGTCGATCAAAAATATTTCTGCAATGAATAAAAGATTCATTGAAATAGATACATCTTTACTTCCGTCTCTCATAGAACTTCAGGAAATGCATCTGAAATTCTGGATTATCCGCTCTGATGTATTGGCACTTATTTCACAAACATCACCAGCAGAGGTCGAACGCTATTCTTCCAACATCACCAGCACGATGGATTCCATCAGGGAAAACCACGACAGATATTTTGCCATCGTGGGGGAATCAGAAGACCAGCACCATATTGCGGCAAAGGAACTGATAGAAAGAATTGACGCAATTTCACGCAAACTCAATGCAGTTCGCAAAGAAATTCTTGCATTTGTTCAATGTGAAGAACGTGGAGAGGCCATAAATATATTTGAAAAAAAATACACGCCCCTATTCAACAGCCTTGAGCCACTCTATGAAGACCTGATGACGCTCACCAAGTCTGACAGCAAACAGGTATCTGCCGAGGCTGTCGCCACAGGCGAAAGCGCAGTTAAAGGCGCATATGCGCTTAGTGCTGCCGCCATATTTTTCAGCATCATAGTTTCTTTTGTACTTTCGCGCTCCATAACGCGCCAGCTCGGCAAAGATCCCGGCGAGCTTCAGGCTGTGGCGAGCCGTGTTGCCGCCGGAGACTACGACATTAGTGACGCAAAAAACGACAGCGCTGGCGTGTACGCTTCCATAGTCGCCATGGTGCAGGCGCTGAAAACCCACATCGAAAGCGCCCAGCGCGAATCGCTGGCGGCGCAGGAACAGTCGGCCAAGGCTACGGAAGCTCTGCGCCAGACGGAAGCCGCAAATATTGAGGCACAAAGCAAAAGTGAGGCCCTGCGGGTGGCCGCCGCCAGACTTCAGGATGTGGCACAGATAGTGAGCGCGGCCACCGCGCGACTGGCCGCGCAGATCGAACAGTCAGACAAGGGCGCGCGCGAAACCTCGGGCAGACTGGGCGAGGCGGCCTCTGCCATGCAGCAGATGAACGCCACAGTGCAGGAAGTGGCGCGCAACGCATCCGTTGCTTCGCAGGCCTCCACAGAAACACGCGCCAAGGCGGAAAACGGCTCGGAAATCGTCAAACGCTCGCTGCGCAGCATTGATCAGGTGCATCAGGCATCCATGACGCTCAAGGACGACATGGCCCAACTGCACGGGCATACGCAAAATATCAACCGCATCATGGGCGTTATTTCTGACATCGCCGACCAGACCAACCTGCTTGCCCTTAACGCCGCCATCGAGGCGGCCCGGGCGGGCGATGCCGGGCGCGGCTTTGCCGTGGTGGCAGATGAAGTGCGCAAACTGGCGGAAAAAACAATGGCCTCCACCCATGACGTTGCCAGCGCCATTGAGGCTATCCAGTCCAGCGCCACCCAGAGCATGGACTCTGTGGACAAGGCCGCACGGCAGATTGAAGAAGCCAACACCTATGCCAGCCAGTCTGGTGCGGCCCTGAGCGATATTGTGGCCACGGTTGAGGGCACGGCGGATCAGGTCAATGCCATTGCCGCCGCCAGCGAGCAGCAGTCTGCCGCCAGCGATGAAGTAAGCCGCGCCATAACCCAGATCAGCGAAATGTCGCGCCAGACCTCTGCCGCCATGCGTGAAGCGGCGGATGCCGTGGCCGAACTGGCGGGGCAAACCAAAAATCTTATGGACCTCATGTCCAGCATGCAGCAGTAGCACAAAAGGAAGGGGCTGTTCCGGCAGGGCAATGCGTGTCTCTGCCGGAACAGCCCCCACAGGCCCGAAATATTTTTTGTCTACGGCTCTTCCGCCACGGCAGGCTTGCATCGCCTGCCCAGCCAGCGGGCAATCACAGGGGGCAGCCAGCCAGCGGCCTTTTGTCCGGCCTCGGCGGCGTCATCCTTGCCTGGCGTATATTGCCTTTTGACAATATAGACGCCCACCAGCACCACCGCTATGCCCAGAACTTCCAGCCCCGACAATTTTTCTGAAAATATGGCCCAGGAGTACACAGCGGCAATGGCAGGCTGGCAAAGGCAGATCACCGCAGAAAGGTTGACGCTGAGCTTGCCCTGACAATGCGTGAGCATGTTGTGCCCTATCACCTGCACGCAGAGCGTAAGAGCCAGTATGGGCCACATATCGTCCCAGCTCCGCGGAATCTGCAAGCCCTCCACAGCCCACGAGGCGAAAAACAGGCCCACAAGCCCGCCAGAGGCGCTGCCGAGCATGATGACGCTGCTCTCCATCCTGTCGCGCAGGCCATAGGCAATGAGCAGAAATCCCGCGTAAAAAAAGGCCGCAGCCAAGGCCAGAAAATTGCCAAAATAGTTGCCCGGCACAGGGCTGGCCTTTCCCCCCACCAACAGCACCACCCCGGCAAGCGTAACAGCCGCGCCAGGAATGAACAGCCGTGGCAGCCGCTCGTGGAACAGAAAATACGAGACCGGAATAACCGTGAACGGCGTCAGGTTGGTGAGCAGGTTGGCATTGGCGACCGTTGTGTAGCTGAATGCCGTGTTCCACAGTGCCACATCACCCGCCAGAAACAGGCCCGACAGCAACAGCAGGGCAACATCCCTGCCGCTGAGGCGCCCAAGCCTGCCATAGGCCAGAGGCCAGAGCAGAGGGATTGAAAACAGCATGCGGTACATCCCGGTATTGATGGGCGACAACCCGCTCTGCCGCACAAATATGCCCCCGGTGGCCAAAAAAGCCACAGCCAGCACCGCCAGCAGAACATATTTTGTGCCGTTTCCCCGCCGCATTCCGCCCTGCGGCGCTGTATCGCCTTGCGTGGACATGGAGCCTCCCATCCTTTTGTTGTGTTTGCTGCCCCCTTTGATACAGTGGACATGGCACCATCAAAAGTGCCACATGACACATATTTTATGGTGCCACCTGGGAGCAGACATGATCAGCACGGGCAAGGACGGCTCCGGGCCGCTGTATTTGCAGATATACAGCCAGTTGAAGCAGGATATTGCCTGCGGCGCGCTTGCAGAAGGCACGGTTCTGACCGGCGGCAGGATGCTGGCATCCATGCTGGGGGTCAGCCGCAATACTGTGGACAACGCCTATAGTCAACTGGTGGCGGAGGGCTACATAACCGCCCGCAGGGGCGTGGGCTTTGTAGTGCAGCATGTTCCCAGCATTGACCTGCCAGTCGCCACATCCGGCCACGCCGAGCCCCACGCTGCGCAACCTGAAACATGCGCGCAAAAGCAGGCGCTGGCGCACGGGCAGCCACTGGCTTATGACCTGACAAACAGCAGCCATACGGTTGATCTTTTTCCCAAAAGCCCCTGGAAAAAATACACCTTTGAATGTCTTGAGATGCTGGAGAGAGAAGAAAAAATTTCTGCCTTGCAGGTCATGCAAGGCGAACCCTATCTGCGCAGAAACCTGCTGGCCTACCTCAAACGCATTCGCGGCGTGAACTGCACGGAAGACCAGATCGTCATAACCTGCGGATTACAGCAGTCGCTGGAATATCTGTGCAAAATAGCAGCCCGTCGCGGGCAGAAAATCCTGATGGAAGAACCCGGCTTCAACAAGGCAGCCGCTGTGTTCCGTAACAACCACCTGCCCATTGAGACCGTGCCCGTGGACGAAAACGGCCTGCAAGTGGCCGCCCTGCCCAACAAGCCACAGGCCTTTGCCATCTATACAACGCCGTCCCACCAGTTCCCTACCGGGGTCACGCTCCCCATCGGGCGCAGGCATGCCCTGTTGCGCTGGGAGCATATCAACAACGTCTTCGTGCTTGAAGACTACTTTGACAGCGAGATGCGCTACTATTCCAAGCCCATACCTTCGCTGCAATCCATAGATACGGAGGCGCGCGTCATCTATCTTGGCACATTTTCCAAGGGCATATCCCCTTCCATCCGCATGGGGTACATGATTCTGCCGCCACAGCTTGCCGCCGCCTTTCACGAGATGTTTGACGAATACAACAGCACCGTCCCCGTACTGAACCAGTACATCATTGGCCGCCTGCTCGAAACCGGCCAGTACGACAGACACATCCGCCGTCTGAGCCATGTGTTCAAAAGCCGCCTCGAACTGTTCATTCAGGAATTTTCCCGTCTGGGATCGGGCCTGCGCATTACAGGCAACGGCACAGGCCAGTATTTTCTTTTGCGCTTTTCTGACGGTACAGATCAGAAACTGCTCATAAAAAAAGCCCTTGAGCAGGGGGTGCGGGTCTACCCCACCATGCAGTTCTGGCAAGACAAGGCCGAATGCCCGCCGGACACGCTGTTTCTGGGTTTTGGCAAAATTCGCCTTGAGGACATTCCCGATTGCGTAACGCGCCTCAAGACTGCCTGGGCGGAATGGCTGCACTGAGCTGGAGCAAGCGATTCAGCAACATGCGCCTTTTTCCTGACTGACGGGCAAATAATTTTTTCAGAAATAATTCTGGAAAGAAAGACAACGAGGGCCCCTGCACGGCTATGCGCCGCACAGAGGCCCTCAGCATTACAAGCTGCGGCTTCATCAAAAATTACAAAAGCCCTTTAAACACCGCCAGTTGTATAGACTAACTATCTCGGGACATTCCCTCAGTATAAATTTACCGATGTTATCTAGGCAGATATCAACCTGCCTGGATGACGAGTGGAAGATTTTTCGTTCGCTATCCAGGCAATTTCAAAGAAAATGACCGGTAACTTCCGCACGCCAATGCGGGCCTTAAAATGTTACGCAGAGGTCTCCGCGAATGCCCTGGCTTCGGGTGTCGCCTGCAAACTGGCCGGTATAGGAGATGCCGAACGATACATTCGGGCTGAGATGGGTGGACAGCCCCGCCTCGACCAGAGCCATGTTCCTCGCTATCGGCACACCCTCGATGCCGAACCGTTCGGAGCCGGAGAAGTTGACCGTCGTCATTGGTGATATGTCGCCGGAGGCATGCCTCCATGCGAGCGAACCGGTAGCGGTCAGTGCGACACCGCCCAGCGTAAAGTCGCTCGCCCCCCTCAGGCCAGCTGTCGTAAAGGTGACGTTATTGTCGTCGCTCTGCGTCGTCAGCGCCGCAAGCCCACCCTCTTCGGTGAAGCCGTTGGTATGAACGTTCACATAGGCGAGAGAGGCGAAGGGTTCGAAGGAAAGCTTGCCAAACGATGTCTCGCCTGCGTCCAGGCGGTAGCCGACATCGCCAAAGGCCTGAAAGGTACGGGCATCGTATTGACCGGTCAGCCTGTCGGAAAAGCCGGTGAAGCTCACACTTTGATCGGTGCGGACACCACTCCAGGTGTAGGCTGTGCCAAGGCGTATCCCTAATGCGCCGATCTCAGATCCGCTATAAGCACCAAGGGTGTAATTGTCTGAAAAACCGGAGGCGTTGTTGCTATCCGCATCATAAGAAGAACGGCCGTAACCGGCGAGTAAGCCGATCCGCCAGTTTTCGAGGACAGGTGCATCGGCGCCGACCACGAAGCCACCTGTATTGTGCGAGAACTTCGCGGCATTGCCATCGCTGTCGGTATTGCCCCACGCACCGTAGCCATTCGCCCAGAAGGTCAGCCCGCCAAAGCCATAGGAGGCGGCCGAAGCAGTCTGCGCGCCCACTGCATCGAAAGCCGAGCGGATCGG
>JASGGT010000052.1:0-16457 GCA_047602655.1 Desulfovibrio sp.
TGCCCGAATCAGCAGAACAACCCTCGACAGAAAGCGCCGACCCTCTCAAGGCCATGACAGGCCGGGCTGGCGAGGCCACGCTGTCCCCTGTCAACAACACAGCGTCCTTTGATGTTCCTGCGCCTGCGGGCAAGGGCGCCTGGGATACCTACAGCCTTCAGGATGAGTGGGTTGGTGAGCCCATGCCCATTGGCACTCCCGTCAAAACAGCCAGCCCTGCGCCACAGGCTGGGCACCAGTCTGGCCTCCAATCTGAGCCGATTTCTGCGCAAGGCATGCCCCAGGTTTCCGCACGGGATGCCCTGTCTGCCGCTCCTGTCTCGCCTTCAGTTGCTGCGTCCGGCAAAGAAGAAAAAAGCTATGTCAGCCCCAGCCTCGCGCACCCCGGGGAATGGGTTGGCGAACCCATGCCCATGACCAAACCCGCCAGGCAGGATGATGCCCCCGGTGCAGTCAGTCAGGAATCCAAGCGGGATTCCGGCCATGCTGCAGATGAAAGGCGTTCCCGTCAGGTTGAAATGCCGCGCACCGCAACAGGGCGGCTCATTCTCAAACTGCTGGGCAGCGCTGGCGACCGTCCCCTTGGGGCGGACAACGAACCTCTGCCCGGCGGCAAGCCTGACCTCATGGCGGATCTGGCGGCCATGCCCCGGGAGGACGACACTCCGATACTGGCATCAACCGCGCCGACCGGGCCGGATGCCGTTTCACCAGAAGCCGCCTCGCCCGCCAGGCCTGCGGAACCGCAACGCGCCGCCGCGCACCTCAAGGGCAAGACAGCGAGCAGTTCCATCATGAATTTCATTGCCGGAGCTGCGGAAGCCCTGCGCAACAGCGGACATGAAGACGCCATCCCTGCCCGGCAGGACGTTCGCCCCGCTGCACCTGTGGCGGCAGAACGCGCCCTGTGGCGGAGCAGGCAGCCGACTTCGTGCCGCAGGCAGAGCCTCAGGCCTTTGTGCCGCCACAGGCGCCGGTTCAGCCCATTGCCCCGCGTGAAACGGATCAAACCATTCCGCAGCTTGTGGCGCGGCTTGATGCCGCCATGGACGATGCCCAGCAGGGCTTCAAAAACCGCCGCTGCGCGGTGGTGGGTGATGCGGCCAACCGCATTGCCACGGAATCTGACGCCTTTGGCTTCCGCGTGCTGGCCCGTATGGCCCGTTGTGTGGAGCGCGCCGCCAAGGCCAATGACATGAATGCGCTGCGCGACCTGCTGCCCGAGCTGGCCGTGGCGGTTGAACGCAACCGCATCGGCCTGACACCGCGCCGCTAAACGACCAGTTTCACCAATAACCCCAAATTGCGATAACCTTTGACCCAAGGGAAACCATGTATAAGACCATTCTGATCCCTGTGAGCGGCAAAAACGGCCTGGAGCGTGCCAAATCTGCCCTGAATCACGCCAAAAACCTTGCCTGCGGCGATATTGTCCTCCTGCATATTTTCGAGCCGCTGCCCCAGATTGTGGGCGGCGAAGCCCACGCCGAACTTCTGGCGGAGCAGAAAGCCAAGGGACAGACCCTGCTGAACACTGTGGTTGCGGAAATGGAAAAACCCGCCGGGTCTGTGCGCTGCCGCGTAGAAGAAGGCACCACGGCAGAAACCATCATCCGCGTGGCGCATGAAGAAAATGCCGATCTTATCATCATGTTCACTGACGGACGCGATGGGCTGCAGGATATGTTGCTCGGTTCCATAACAGAGCGCGTGCTGCGCAACACCGACACGCCGCTGCTGGCCATACGCCGCTAAGCACCGCGCCATCTGTGCTGGCTGTGGCTGGCGCAAAAATGTTTGTAAAGGCTGGTGTTACTTAACCCGCCGTATTCGCAGACGCCCTGCCCGCCCGGCCTTTAACCGCGCGCACCCACTGCTGACGCGCTCTCACTGTGGGAAAACAATGCTGCTTTTTTTTGAAACACTGGGCCTCATTGTCGCCCACATACTTTCTTGGGTTGCTGTCTGCCACGCCCTGCTGACCAAGCACGACCCCCGCGCGGCCCTTGGCTGGACTGTCACGGCCCTGTTTCTGCCCGTTGTAGGCCCCATTCTGTACGCCTGTTTTGGCATCAGCAGGGCAGAAAGCAGGGCCAGCCGCATCATGCGGCGGCAGCAGCCTCTGGAGCCGGATTACGCCCACCCGCCATTTTCCATGGTTCCGCCGGAAAACATCCCTGACAGCATCGCCCGCATGGAACACATCGGACGGGTGCTCACAGAGCAGCACCTGAGCACAGGTAACGCCGTTACCCCCTTGCGCAATGGCGATCAGGCCTACCCGGCCATGCTTGCGGCCATAGACAATGCCAAGGATCACGTTTTTCTCTGCACCTATATTTTCAACGCAGGCCAGGTTGCAACGGCTTTTGGCGAGGCTCTGGCCCGCGCAGCGGAGCGCGGCGTGGACGCACGCCTGCTGGTAGACGGCATCGGCATGCTCTATTCCCTGCGCAAGCCGTGGAAAAAACTTGCCAAACGCGGGGTGCGCGTGGCCCTGTTCATGCCGCCGCGCCTGTTTCCGCCCAATTTCAGCATCAACCTGCGCAACCACCGCAAAATGCTGGTGTGCGACACTGTGGCCTTTACCGGCGGTATGAACATTGCGGACGACAACATCGCCGCAGGCAAGACAAAGTATGTGCAGGACATGCACTTTCAGTGCGAAGGCCCCATTGTGGACCAGTTGCGCCGCGCCTTTTTGCTCAACTGGGGTTTCTGCACCAACAATTACACGCCGCTACCGCCAACCACCACCCTGCCGCGCGGCGAAAGCCGCTGCCGCATCATCATGGACGGCCCCGGCTCCGAGGCGGATATCCTCAACGACATCTACTGCGCAGTCATCAATGCGGCCCGCCGCTCCGTGCGCATCATGACGCCCTACTTTCTGCCTTCGCACGGGCTGGTTTCCGCACTGCGTTCCGCCGGGCAACGCGGGGTGGATGTGCGCGTTGTACTGCCTGAAAAAAACAATCTGTTTTACGTACACTGGGCGCAGTACCGCCTGCTGCCCACCCTGCTGGAAGCTGGCGTGCGCGTGTGGTACCAGCAGCCCCCCTTTGCCCACACCAAGCTGCTGGCCGTGGACGGCTACTATTCGCAGATTGGTTCGGCCAATCTTGACGCCCGCAGCCTGCGCCTGAACTTTGAGCTGAACATGGAAGTGTTCAACCCGGACGTGCACGACCAGATCACCGCCCACATTGACAGGGCCATCATCACGGGGCGCGAAATCACCAGAGATTACCTTGCCTCCCTGTCCCTGCCCGTAAAGCTGCGCAATGCCGCCTGCTGGATATTTTCTCCCTATCTGTAATTGCCCACGCAAAAGCCCCCAAGGCGTCTCTCAGTCCCTATTACGGGCCAAAAAAACACCTTGGGGGTTTGAGCATGCATCCCTGAACTAAGCCAGGGGGTATTTTTCAATAAAAGATTTTGCGCCGAGGACTAGGAAACAGTGTTTTTTGCGACAGGAGGAGTAAAAAATTCTGGATGACGCAGTGATCGCCTAAAAGAATTATTGAGAAACGGCCCCTAGCCAAACACGCGCACAATATCCCTCGCGTCCATGTCAGGGTGGATGGGCTTGAGCGCCAGACGGCAGAAATCGTCGGGCCTGTCCATATCCAGCTTGAGTTCGGGGCGGCGCAGCCAGTCTTCTTCCGGATCAAACGTGCCTATTTTAAAGCTGGCGGCATTGTCCCAGATGTAGTTGAGGCAGTGCTCGCGCTGCGAGGTCTGGGTGGCCTTGGCGTCCAGTTCTTCCAGCAGCTCGCGCGAAAGGATTTCCGCGCCAAGGCCATCGGGCCAGAGGTTGTTGCGCGGAATGTGGTTATAGGCATAGTCCCAGCCGCCCTGATCGTAAAAATCCACCAACCTGTCAATGGCTCCGCTCCAGATGAGCGGATTATCGGCGCACACGCGCACCACGCGCCCGGCGTCCGCCGTACGGGCCGCAAGGCAGAACCGGGCCAGTACATCGTCCTCAGAGCCGGCAACACAGGGCACGCCGCGCCTTTGCAGATGCTCCATGAGCACACGGTCAAGGGGCGTATCCGGCACGGCCACCATGATGCCGTCAAGCTTTGCCGCCTGCGCCAGCCGCCGCGTTACCCAGTCGATAACGGGCACATCGCGCAGGCAGAGCAGTGATTTCATGGGGAGCCGCGTGGAGCCGAGGCGGGCCTGAACAATGGCTATAACCTTGCCGGTCTTGCGCATGGGTGTTCCTTTGTGGAGCAGGTTACGCTTGCTGCGGTTCTGCGGGAGCGGCATTTTCCGCCGCCTGCGGGGCGGCTGCGCCTTCCTGCAGGATATTCTGCATAAGGGCTACAACGCGCCCCTTGTTGGCCGTAAAATTGAGGGCGTTCTGACGATCCCAAAAGCGTTTGCGCCGGGGATTCTTGAGCATGGCCAGAAAAACATTGCGAATTTTGGCATCGCTGACCCTGTCCATGATTCCCACAAAGGCAAAGCCGTTGCGGGGCCGGGCAAAGGTGTGGCGCGCCTCGCGCTCGTGGTGGGCCAGAACCATTGAGGGAATACGCATGTGGGCCAGCTCGTACACCGTGCGCCCTGCGGAGCAGATGGCGAGGTCGGCCCCTTCCATCATGCGGCTCATGACGTTGGTAGCCCAGGTAAATTCCACCAGCGGGTTATCCAGCCGTGCCAGGTGCGCCTCCATGGCTTCCTTGTGGGCATAGCCCGGCCCGGCCACAAGGCGGATGCGGATGCCGTAGGCCCGGCAGATGGGTTCGATGATGTCCAGCACCCGGCGCGAGCAGTCGTTGAGATCCGTGCCGCCAAAGGTGATGAGCACCGTCCTGAGTTCCGGGCGGAAGGGATTGCGCGCAGCACCAAGAAATTCATCCCGCAGGCAGAAATAATCCGGCCCGTAGCGCAGGCGCTCGTTGCTGTCCCTATCTTCATACAGGGCGTTGACCACCAGCCGCGCCCAATCCGCGCCGGGGCCTTCATCCTCAAAATTGACGCAGCGCACGCCAGCCGTCGTCAGGCGCGCCATATAGGCCGCCGTGGTGTTCAGGATATCGTTGACCACAAGGTCGGGCCGCATGCGCAGCACTGTGTCCGCCAGCTCCTCGTTGCCCTGACGCACGATCTTGTAG
Organism: Desulfovibrio sp.; assembly: GCA_047602655.1. Lineage (GTDB taxonomy): Bacteria > Desulfobacterota > Desulfovibrionia > Desulfovibrionales > Desulfovibrionaceae > Desulfovibrio. The sequence goes on from JASGGT010000052.1 coordinate 5,130, forward strand.
TCTTTGCGGGCAATGCTTTCCACCGCCAGCTCGCTCTCGCGCGTGCAAACAAAGCTGATCTTGTGATTGGTGATCTCGTGCGCCAGCATCAGCGCGCGGAACACATGCCCCATGCCGATGGCGGGCCAGCCCGCCACCACAAAGACCACATGCCGCCGCTGCAAAAGGTGCTCGCAGATCCACCAGTCCTGATAGCCCTGTATTTCAATGGCCCTGTCGTTGAGAAAATACGGCACTATCTTGCCGCGCTCCAGCGTGTGCCCGTTGGCCTTGTCCAGCAGGGCAAGCCGCAAAATGATCAGCGCGCGGCTTTCCACCACCAGCATTTTTTCGCTGTCGTGTCCGGCATCTTCATCCAGCAGGCTCTCAAGCCCTTCGCCCTGCACATTCCAGATGCGCTGGCGCATGCTTTTGACCGTCACCAGACTGTCGGCCTGCGCCTCGCGAAAGCGCTTCCAGGCGTCTTCCACGTCCACCCAGGTGAGCAGCGGGCAGGAGGCGCGCAAAATCATGCAGTGCTCGTATTCGCGTGCAAGCTCTTTCAACAGCCCGCGCATTTCGGTAACAATATCAAGGCTGGTGAACCGCAGATCCTTGTTCCAGTGGTGCCGCACGCCCGCGCGTTCGCAGATGAGCGCAATCTCCTGACTGTCGGTCAGCACAACAATATCATCGCCGGGCAAAACGCCGCGCGCGGTATTGACGGCCCGTTCCACAAGCGTAACCCCGGCCAGCTTTTTAACAAGCTGGTCAGGAATGACGGCATTTTTCTTGATGGCAGGTATGACGATGCAGCGTTCTTTCACGTGTGTTCTCTGCTGTGCGGAAGGAACAGGGCGCAGTGAGCAAACCCCGGACAACATCGTAAATTCCGATGCCCTCCGGGGTAATACAGGCCGCGTTAGCGCAGGCTGGCCAGAACCTCGCGGGTGGAAGCCAGCATGTAGTCAAATTCCTCATCCGTCAGCCAGTGCTGGAAGGGGAAGGAAATCATGGCGTCAAAGAAGGTGTCGGCATTGGGGCAGTCGGCCTTGCCCATGCCCAGACGGCGGTAGTAGTCGTAGCGGTCCAGCGGAATATACTGCACCACGCACTTCACGCCCTTCTCGTTGAACATGGCTCGTATAAAACGGTCGCGGGCTTCGGTGCCCGTTGTCATGCGCGCGGCAAGCAGGTGATAGTTGTGGCGGCGCGAATCCTCGCGGTGAAACTCCAGCTCGGGAAAGTCCGCCAGCGCCGCATCAATGAAGCGCAGGGCGCGGGCGCGCTTTTCGTCATTGATGGCGTCGATACGCTCAAGCAGCTTGGCCCCCAGTGCGCATTCCGCTTCACCCAGACAGTAGTTGTTGGGCTGCAGAGGCTCGCCGTCCAGCATGGGCAGATCGACGTTGCCCATGGCTGGCTTCCAGTAATCGGGGCGCTCAAAATCATAGCCGCAATGCCCGTTGTGGCGCAGGGTGGGCACCAGGGCCGCCAGTTTGGGATCGCGCACATAGAGCATGCCGCCCTCGCCAAGGGTGGTAAGATTCTTGTGCGAATGGAAGGAGAAAACAGCCATATCGCCAAAGCTGCCAGCCTTTTTGCCATTCAGCTCGGAGCCGATGGACTGGGCCGCGTCTTCGATGAGGATAAGCCCGCGTTCTTTGCACAGGGCGGCAATGCCGACCATGTCTGCCACATAGCCGTACAGGTGCACTACCACAACGGCCTTGGTGCGGGGTGTAATGGCTTTTTCGATGCTTTCGGCTGTGACGACCCGGGTAAGAAGGTCAACGTCAGCCCAGGCCATTGTGGCGCCCTTTTTGATGTAGGGGTAGGCAGAGGCCGTAAAGGTATGCGAAGGCATGACCACTTCGTCGCCAGGCTTGAAGCGGCACAGCTGGGCCGAAAGCTCCAGGGCCGAAACGCCGTTCATGGTCACAAAGCAGCTGCCCGGGGCAACGCCCTGATAGCTGGCAAACTTGCTTTCAAAATCACGCATGTGCACGCCCTGGGTGAGCGTGTCGGCATTGCGCATGACATCGACAACTACGGCGATTTCTTCTTCCGTGTAGCGGATGGCGCGGCCACTGAAATTCACTTTAAGGTCCATGAGGACTCCTTGTGGCAAATGCGCCGCCGGAAGGCCCGACGGCGCACAATAGGCGGTTATCACTGCAAGCGGAGGCGCTGGCTGCGCCGCGCGCGGCTACATGCGCTTGAAGCGCTCGATAACGTTTTCCTTGGTGAGGATCTTCTTGAAATCCGGGCCAAGGCGGTTGGAAAGCGGCTTTTCGTGCACAATGCTTGCGCCATAAAGGGCATCGTACTGTGCATCGGTAAGACCCTGGCAGATGCCCTTGGGCAGGTCGATGCCCTGGCGCTCCATCATGGCCATAAAGTCCTTGTATTCATTGGGGTAGATGTCCTCCAGCACGGTGAGGGCATAGCAGTTGGCAATGCCGTGGTGCATGTGCAGCACCATGCTGAGGCCCGCGGAAAGCGGATGCACCACGCCCACGAAACCAGCGGCCATGCCGCCAAGGAAGGAGGCGATCATGAGCTTTTCGCGGTTTTCATCGCTCATCATGTCGCTGGAAAGGTAGACCTGCTTGCTGAGGTCGATGGCCTTTTCAGCCAGGGAATCCACCACCACGTTGCGGTAGGAGCCTGTGATGCTCTCAAAGCAGTGCATGTAGGTGTCGATACCCGTGTAGAAATACTGGTTGCGTGGCACGCTGGCGGTCAGGTCAGGGTCGAGCAGCACCTGCTCGAACATGGTGTAGTCGCTGTTCATGCCGAGCTTGATGTTCTTTTCCTCGTTGCAGATGATGCCGGTGCGCGAGGTTTCGGAACCCGTGCCGGAAAGGGTGGGCACGGCGATTTTGTAGGGAGCGGGGTTCTTGACCAGTTCCCAGCCCTGATAGTTTTCGGCTTTGCCGGGGTTGTTCAGCAGGTTGCCCACGCACTTGCAGGTATCAAGCACGCAGCCGCCGCCAAAGGCCAGCAGGGCGCAGGGGGCCGTGCCGTTAAGGAAGGCCTTCACCTTGTCGGTGTAGCCGTCAATGCTGTCAGTGGTGGGCTCATTGGTGGTGTCCACATAGACCACCATGTCCTTGCTCTCCACGGGCAGCTTGGCAATAAGATCCTTGCCCTCAAAAAAATGGTCAATAAAGAACACGGCAGGGCCGTTCACTGCGGCGCGGCGCGCGGCGATCAGATCACCAAGCTGGGCAAGGCTGCCCGAACCAATCATATAATAACCGACATTCTTTGCGTTGCGATACATAGTTGCCCTCTCAATATGGCAGATGATGACCGGGCCATACGCTATAGCCGAACGTCTGGCAAGATGGCCTGCAATGGGCCATTGGCGCGGATTTTCGCCTGTTGTCGCCGAAGGGCGGCACAACCATGCTATGTTGGCCCTCAGACCCCGCTGTCGTCAAGGGGATCAGGGCCAAAACGGTTGGGCCCGGAGGTTCCTTTAAGCGCATATACGACCATCAGTCCGATGCTGGCAATACTCACTGCCAGGGCCGCCACGATGAACAGCCATTCGCCATCCGTTGCCAGGCCGATCAGGCCTGGCAGCAACACTGCCGCAGGCAGGGCCTGCCACCAGCCGGAAAGGTTGCGGTCGTGCAGCCTGCGTGTTGACACGCTCACCGTTGGCAGCAGCAGCCACAGGGCCTGCACGGCGCTGATGATGGAAGCCAGCGCTGGCGCCATAGCTCCCACAATGGCCACCGCAATATTGAGCAGCAGGGTGAACAGGCAGAACCACCAAAACTCAGAGCGCGAGGCCCGGCCCTTAAAGCTGCAATACTTCCTGGTCAGGCAGATACTTACGGCATCCCTGAATTCCATGTGCTCTCCATCCAGCGGGCAAGATCAGGCCCGGTGCTGCCGCCATGACTGCACGGTGTTGCTCAGCAGCATGGCAATGGTCATGGGGCCAACGCCGCCGGGCACAGGCGTAATGGCGTGCGCCTTGGGGCTTACGCTGGCAAAGTCCGCATCGCCGCACAGGCCTTCGGGGGTGCGGTTGATGCCCACATCAATGACCACCGCGCCCTGGCGCACCATGTCGCCCGTGATGCAGCGCGGCCTGCCCATGGCAAGAAACAGAAAATCGGCCTGACGGCACTGCTCGGCAAGATCGGGCGTACGCGAATGGCATACTGTCACCGTTGCATCGCCAAAACGGCCGGAGCGGGCAAGCAGCATGGCCAGCGGTTTGCCCACGATGTTGGAGCGTCCCACAACCACGGCCTTCTTGCCGCTGGTGGGCAGGTCGTAGCGGCGCAGCAGCTCCATGACCCCGGCAGGCGTGCAGGAGACGAACCCCGGCAGTCCCAGTGAAAGGCGGCCAACGCTCACGGGGTGGAAACCGTCCACGTCCTTTTCCGGGTCAATGGCCAGCAGGCATTCCTGCGCGTCCAGCCCCTTGGGCAGGGGCAGTTGCAGCAGGATGCCGTCCACAGCGGGATTGGCGTTGCACTCGCCAATGAGTTGCAGCAGGTCCTGCTGGCTGGTGGTGGCGGGCAAATGGTGCGGAAAGGAAACAATACCGGCTTCGGCGCAGGCGCGTTCCTTGTTGCGCACATAGACCTGCGAGGCAGGGTCTTCACCCACAAGGATAACCGCAAGACCCGGCGCACGATGGCCCTCGGCACGTGCGGCGGCCACTTCCGCGCCAAGTTCCGCCCGGATGTCGGCGGCGGTTTTTTTGCCGTCAATCAAGATCATGTCAAACTCCAAAAAATAAGATAGCCGCCGCAAACAGGGCGACCGTCGCGCCCGGCCGGTGCGACGGTCGCTGGTGGTACCCGCGCCCTTCCAATATGGTTGCGCGCGGGTTGGAGGTCCATACGCGATCAGCTGTGAAAAGCCCGCAGACCCTGCCGTAGCGCGGCCTGACCTGCGGGCGGATAAACCTAGTCTTCGTCTTCTGCCTGGAGATAGTATTCGGCCATGATGGGGCCGAAGAAGTCCGCGTCGTCGTCCAGTTCTTCTTCAATGCGCAGCAACTGGTTGTACTTGGCCATGCGCTCGGAGCGGCAGAGCGAGCCGGTCTTGATCTGCCCGGCGTTGACGCCCACGGCGAGGTCGGCAATGAAGCTGTCTTCGGTTTCGCCGGAGCGGTGAGAAACAACGGTGCTGTACGAAGCTTCCTTGGCCATTTCGATGGTGTCCAGGGTTTCCGTAACAGTGCCGATCTGGTTGAGCTTGATAAGAATGGAGTTGCCCACGCCCTGATCAATGCCCTCGGCCAGAATGGCGGGGTTGGTCACAAACACGTCGTCGCCCACCAGCTGGATATGGTCGCCCAGGGAGGCGGTCAGCATGCCCCAGCCGTCCCAATCGCTTTCGGCCATGCCGTCTTCAATGGAGATGAGGGGGTACTTCTGGGTGAATTCGGCCAGCCAGTCGCTCATTTCGGCATTGTTGAAGGTCTTGCCTTCGCCGCCGAGCACGTACTTGCCGTCCTTGTAGAATTCACTGGCCGCGGCGTCGATGGCCAGAGCCACTTCGGAGCCGGGGTTGTAGCCCGCTTCTTCAATGGCCTTGATGATGTAGGTAAAGGCTTCGTCGTGGTTCTTCAGGTTGGGGGCAAAGCCGCCTTCGTCGCCAACGCTGGTCACGTGGCCGTCCTTCTTGAGGATTGCCTGAAGGGTGTGGAAAATTTCCGCGCCAATGCGCAGGGAATCACGGAAGGTCATGGCCCCTACGGGCATGATCATGAATTCCTGAATATCCAGATTGTTGGGAGCATGCGCGCCGCCGTTGATGATATTCATCATGGGCACGGGCAGCACTTTGGCGTTGATGCCGCCAAGGTACTTGTAGAGCGGCAGGCCAAGAAATTCGGAAGCCACACGCGCGCAGGCCATGGAAACGCCCAGCATGGCGTTGGCGCCAAGACGGGATTTGTTGTCGGTGCCGTCAAGGTCGATAAGAGTGTTATCGATCTGTACCTGACGCAGCACGTCCATGCCGACAATGGCTTCGGCGATTTCGCCATTGACGTTGTCAACGGCCTTGGTCACGCCCTTGCCGCCAAAACGGCTCTTGTCGCCATCACGCATTTCCAGGGCTTCGCGGCTGCCCGTGGAGGCCCCGGAGGGCACCGCAGCGCGGGCACTGTGACCGGATTCCAGCGTCACTTCCACTTCAACAGTGGGGTTGCCGCGCGAATCGAGAATCTCACGGCCATAAACAGAAGCAATGCTGCTCATTGTCTACTCCTTTTGCCCTGGCGGGCTTGTTTACGAAAATGCGTACCACGGCGCAAAGGCCGATGGGCTGCGGATAATGTCGATCAGAAAAAATGTGCCGGCGCAACGGCATTACAAACCCGGAAACGCTGCCGGACAGGCCGCCCGGCGCACTCGCCAGTACGGATTCGTCCACACTGATTCTTCGGCGCTATTCGCCTGTGCTATTCGTCGGCGCCGGGTTCCTCATAGTGCAGCCTGCGCAGGCCCTCAAGCAGGAGCATGGGCAGCACCTGATCAAACACGTTGCTGACCCTGGCGATGGAAGCGGCAAAGCCCCCTGTGCCAAGCACCTTGACCGGGCCGGACATCTGCCGCTTGAGGCGCTGCGTGAGGCCTTCAACCATGCAGGCAAAGCCAAAAACAAGGCCGTGCTGGATGCTGGTGGTGGTATTGCGGCCAGGCGTTGGCTCGTTGGCGCGCACGTCAAGGTTGACCCTTGGCAGCTTGGCGGCCTCGCGCGAAAGCGCGGTCAGGGCCGTGCGCGGGCCGGGAAAAATCAGGCCGCCCATGTAGGCATCGCCGCTCACGCAGTCGATGGTCACTGCCGTGCCAAAATCAACAATAAGCAGAGAGGGCGTTTCCGGATACATGCGGCGCGCAGCGTAGGCTCCCACCAGCCTGTCCGCGCCCACTTCCGCAGGGCGTTCATAGCGGTTTTCAAGCGGAACCGGCAGCTCCTTGCCCACGCGTTGCAAGGGGCAGCCCACATAGCGGGCCACTGCCTCTCGCAGCAGGGGATCAAAACCGGGCGCAACAGAAGACGCAACGCAGGCTTTGAGCTGCGCTGGCGCAACGCCCGCATGCTGCAAAAGAGTGAGAAGGGTAAGACCAAAATTGTCCGCCGACTGGGCGGTATCGGTGCGCAGGGTGTACGAGGTCAGCACATGACGCTCGTTGCCCAGCCCAATCTTGATGGATGTATTGCCAATGTCGAAAAGCAGAATCTCGGGCTGCATGTGCGCCTCCGCAAAGGCCTGAAAGGTTACAGAGCCGGATTATGCCCAATTTGCCCGCACTAGGCAAGCCGCGCAGAAACAGGGGATTACGCGGCAATTGCCTGCTGCGCCGGGCTGAACCGGACACCAGAATTATTGGCATGACGGGGGTGCCGAAACACAACAGCAAACCCCGCGCCTGCCGTGCGGATACATTGGCACGGCAGGCGCGGGGCAACTCTTTTTCGGCGGTGCAGTACCCGCCAGGGCTGATATGTCTATTCCACCGTCACGCTCTTGGCCAGGTTGCGGGGCTGGTCCACATCCTTGCCGAGGTAGTCGGCGGTTTCATAGCTGAAAAGCTGGAGCGCAGGCAGGGCCATGAATCCTGCCAGAGGAGCAGGCAGGGAGGGGATGACCCAGGTATCTTCCGCGCCAAGGTCAAAACCCTTGTTGGTCAGGGCGATAACCTTGCCCTGCCGGGCCTGCACCTCGACCATGTTGGACTTCACCTTGGGCAGCAGAACATCGTCCAGCGCCAGCGCAAAGGTGGGGAACGAAGGATCGATCAGGGCAATGGGGCCGTGCTTCATTTCGCCAGCCGCGTAGCCTTCCGCATGGATGTACGAAAGTTCCTTGAGCTTCAGCGCGCCTTCCAGAGCCAGGGAGTAGCAATGGCCGCGCCCAAGGTAGAAGAAGTTGCGGGCCTGGGCATACTTGCGCGAAAGCTCGCGCGCCTTTTCGTGCATGGCGGGCAACGAGGCATCCAGCAGCGCGGGCAGGTTTTCCAGCAGGTCGATGATCTTGCGGCGTTCGTCCGCAGACATGGTGCCGTTGCGTTTGCTCCAGTACAGGGCCATGAGGGCCAGCATGAGCATCTGGCTGCACATGGCCTTGGTGGAGGCCACGCTGATTTCAGGCCCTGCCTGGGTGTAGAGCACAGCGGAGGCATCGCGCGCGATGGACGAACCCACCACATTGCACAGGCCAAGCACGGTCACGCCCTTTTCCTTGGCAATGCGCAGAGCTGCCAGGGTATCGGCGGTTTCGCCGCTCTGGCTGATGACGAGCACCATGTCGTCCTTGTCCAGCAGCAGGGTGTCCCGGTAGCGGAACTCGGAGGCAATTTCCACCTGCACGGGCACATGCGCCCAATGCTCCAGCAGATGCCGCCCCCACAGGCCGGAATGGTAAGACGTGCCGCAGGCCACGATGTGCAGGCGGCGCGGCACAGGCAGGCTGTCCAGCTCCGCGAGGCGCACATCGCTGTGATCGCCTTCAATGCGGCCAGTGAGGCCATCGGTGATGACGCGGGGCTGTTCAAAAATTTCCTTGAGCATAAAGTGGCGGTAACCGCCCTTTTGCGCGGCCTGCATATCCCACTGGATGGTCTGCGGCTCGGGTTGCACCGGGCTCAGATCCTTGAGGCGCATGATGGCGTAATCAGAGGCGGTGGCGCGAACCAGCTCGCCGTCTTCCAGAAACACCACCTGACGCGTGTAGGGCAGAAAGGCCGGAATATCGGACGCAACAAAGTTTTCGCCTGTACCCTGACCGAAGATAAGCGGAGCAGACATACGCGCAGCGTAGATGACGCCGGGCTCGTTTTTGTCCATGAGGCAGACCGCATACGCGCCGTGCGCTTCGCGCAGGGCTGCTGCAAAGGCGTGCAGCAGGTCAGGCTCTGTCTTGCGGCGTTCGGCAATCAGGTTTACCAGCACTTCGGTGTCAGTCTCGGAGCTGAACGTATAGCCCTTGGCCGTCAGGTCAGCCTTGATTTCCTGATAATTTTCAATGATGCCGTTATGCACAATGGCGAGAGTGCCATCGTTGGAACGGTGGGGATGGGCGTTGCGCTCGGCGGGCACGCCGTGGGTAGCCCAACGGGTGTGGCCCATGGCGCTGGTGGGCGTGGTCACGCCTTCTTCATGGGCGAGCTTTTCTTCCAGCGCGGCCAGCTTGCCGGTGGCGCGCACCACATGCAGATCGCCCTGACGGGCAAAAGCAACGCCCGCAGAGTCGTACCCACGGTATTCCAGACGGCGCAAGCCCTCAACCACAACGGGTACCGCAGGCCTGTGACCCGCATAACCGATAATGCCGCACATAGAGTGCCTCCTTTTATCGCCGGGCAAGGCCCGTTCACAGGCCACTCGGTCGACCTGTGAGAAATAGGTAGGTATGTCGTTTTGTAAATATCCCTGCCGCCAGAACGGAGAGGGTTGGGGGGAAATATGCAAGGCCGGAACCGCAATACGCGGTTCCGGTCGGGAGTTCAATATGTCTGTCGTCTGCGCGCCGGGGGCACGGGGCCATCGGCAGGGCAGTGCTACATGTTCTTTCTGTCCACAATGTCCATGTTGTGCACTTCAACCTTGGCGGTCGAAAGCAGACGCTGCATGAAGGTTTCGTACATGCCCTGAAGGCGCTCGCGCTCCACGGCATTGACCATGATGTCCTTGATCATATCCCATTCCGCAGGATCGGGAGGCTGCACAGCGCCAACATGCACAAGCACAGCGCCCTGACCGTCCTTGGGGCTGGTGACGGCAAAGGCCGCAGGCAGCCATTGGCCCACCTTGGCATGGAACAGGGCCCCGGCAAGTTCGGGGTCAGCCCCAAAATCCGCCAGGTTGCCGCTGCGATCCATGGGGTTGGCGGTCTTGATGCCCATGCCCGTCTTGACGGTGGGATTGATGGGACCGTCCGCAAGGTTCTTGCGGCGCTCTGTCGCTGCGCGCATGGCTTCGGCAAGGGCCTTTTCACCCTGCAAGCGGGCAGAGATTTTATCTTTCACAGCTTCAAGCGGCGCAGTCGATGCGGCCTCAGCCTTGAGCACGCGGGCCACCACATAGGCATCACCCGCTTCGAGCGCCCTGTCCACCGGCGAATTGGCCGGGGTCTTTTCAAGACTTGCGGCGGCTTCGGCGCTGATGCCCATCTTCTGTTGCAGCTCCTGCGCAGAGGCCAGGCCCGTTTGCTGGGCTTCAAGCCCCAGGGCCTGCGCGCTTTTTTCAAGCGGCTTGCCGAGGATATTGTCTTCTATGAGGTTATCAAGCACATCGCGCAGTTTGTCCGCGCCCTGCTCCTTGGCAATGGCCTTGCGCACATCGGCGGCAACGCTGGCAAAGGGCTGGGTGTCGCCGCCCTTCTTTTCCTCCACCTTGATTATGTGCAAACCAAACTGGCTGCGCACAGGTGCGGAAACCTTGCCGGGCTCAAGGGCAAAGGCCGTGTCTTCAAAAGGCTTGACCGTGGTGCCGCGCTTGATCCAGCCAAGCTCGCCGCCAGGGCCGGCAGCATTGGGGCCATTATGGGCATTGGCCACATCGGCAAAACTCTTGCCGCTCTTAAGTTCCTTTTCAATGCCAGCTGCAGTTTCCTGCGCTTTCTTTACGTCCGCCTCGGTGGCGTCTTCGGCCAGCGGCACAAGAATGTGGGCGGCCTTGACTTCTTCCTGCTGGTTGAAGCGGGAGAGATTGGCATCGTACCACTTGCGGGCATCAGCCTCGCTGATGGCTTCGGGCTTGACCAGATTTTCTGGCGAAACGCGAATATAGGCCACATCCACCTTGGGAGGAATGGCAAATTCAGCCTTGTGGCTGTCGTAATAGGCGGCTACTTCCGCATCCGAGGGCTTGGCATTTGCCATGAAATCGGCAGCAGGAATAAAGATGTAGTCGGGCACCCGCTGTTCACGCAGGAAGTTGTAGCGGTTCTGCGCTTCGGCAGGATCATGCCACGCAGCGGCAGTGACCAGAGCAAAGAGCTTCTGCCGCAGCAGGTCTTCGCTCATGTCGTGCTCGTACTGCGCGGGCGAAATGCGCTGCATCTGCAGAACGCGCTTGTACGCTTCGGGATCAAACTGCCCCTTGGCGTTCTGGAAGGCCGGGACCTGCCCCACGGCAAGACGCAGCTCAAGCGGCGTCACGGTAATGCCCGCGCTGGCGGCTTCCTGCCGTACGAGAGACTGGCTGATCAGATCACGCAGCACCTGACGCCCAAGACCCTGACGGACCTGCTCGCGCGTTGCGCCGGGGTTGTTACGCATCACGGACTCTTCCGCATTGCGATAGGCAAGTTCAAAGTCACGCACGGTGATGGGGTCGCCATGGTCAACGGCGATCCCA
>JASGGT010000053.1:0-16175 GCA_047602655.1 Desulfovibrio sp.
GAACGCGGCCACGGAATACATTGCCTGTGTAGTTGGCAAAGGGGCGGGTAAGGGGCACGATTTCCGTTTTCAGGCCAAGGGGGGCATCCCAGCCTTCTTCTTCGCCAAAGGCGGCCACCACGGTCTTGGTGTAGTGGATGATGAACTTGTCTTCGGCTGGTTCAAAATAGGGGGCGGGCTCAACGGCAAACTGGTACACGCCGGGCTTTTTGATGCCGTAGGTGGTTTGCCATGCCTTGTGGCCCAGCACCGTGGCGGGCTTGAGCGTTGCGTTGATGTCTTCTGTTTTGCCGTCATGGGTGACGGTAGCCGCCGCAGGAGCGGCCATGTCCATGCCCTGCATTTCCATGGGATGCGCAAAAGAAATCTCCAACTGCACGTTGGCGTCCTTCTTGTCGACAACCGTGGGGGTTGAGGGGATGACCATGCCGAAATGGGCCTGGGCCTGGGTTCCCCAAAGGAGCAGCAGCGCAAGGCTGGCGCAGCAATTACCACATAGAAGGTTCCTGTTGGTTGAGGTGGAGGGGGTTGCCGCCATGGCATGACGTGGCTGACTGCTTAGTAACAAAAAAAATAAAATTGTAGCAAGATATTTTTGCCAGTTGCGTAGCGGCCGTTCTTGCGCTTCATGCCCAAGCTGCGTAAAATGTGTGATGGAAAATTGCTGAGCGCGCAGCTTCCCAGCGTTCAGAGTGCCCGCCAGAGGGGCGGGAGCAGGATTGGCGGCCTGCCGCGACAGGCAGGTTCGGCAGCCTCGGCAGGAGAAGCAGGGAAAAGTTGAAGCGTTGCGTTGCTATTCAGCATGTGGCTTTTGAAAATCTGGGTGTGTTTGTGCAGCCGCTTGAAGAAGCGGGGTTTGCGATCAGCTATGTGCAGGCCGGGGTTGTACCCATGGAGCCGGAACTGTGGAAGGATGCCGACCTTGCTGTGGTGCTGGGCGGCCCCATCGGCGTGTATCAGGAAGACCTGTACCCCTTCCTTGCCGATGAAAAGGTGCTTGTGGCAAGCCGCCTTGCCTCTGGCCGCCCCTTGCTGGGCATCTGCCTTGGCGCGCAGCTTATGGCCAGCGCCCTTGATGCCGATGTGTATCCCGGAACCGCCAAAGAGATTGGCTGGGGGCAGGTCGAGCTCACCCCGGCGGGATTGAGCGGCCCCCTGGCGGAGCTTGCGGGCGCGCCGGTGCTGCACTGGCATGGCGATACATTTGATTTGCCGCGGGGCAGCGATCTGCTTGCCTCAACGGGCATCACGCCGCATCAGGCCTTCCGGCCCGGGCCGGGGCAGCTTGGTTTGCAGTTTCATGCAGAAATGGACGCGGCCCTGATGGAAACATGGCTTGTGGGCCATTGCTGCGAACTTGGCGTCAACGGCTTTGACCCCCGCGCCATACGCGAAGACGCCCAGAAGCTCGGCGCGCAGGCGCGGGCCGCAGGGCTGGCCTTTATGCGCCGCTGGCTGATGGAAGAGGTTCGCTAGAGCAGTTCGTGAATGCAATGCGTTAACTGATCCACGCTCGCGCATCATTCTGGATCACTGGTCGGTACAGGAGCGTTCAGATGGTCAATCCTGTTGTAAACATCACCATACCTGTTTTTAACAGGTATCATCTTACGCAGAAGACCCTGCTGGCCCTGCGCAAAACTGCACCCGGCATTTCGTTTGCGGTTACGGTGGTGGACAACGGCAGTGAGCAATCCCTGCGTGACCGCCTGGTGGAATTGCACAGAGACGGGATCATCGACAATCTTTTCCTGCTGCCGCGCAATATGGGCATATCCTGCGCCTGCAACATTGGCTGGCGAGCTGTGGACGCCCCCTATTACATGAAGCTTGACAACGATATGGCGGCCATAACACCTCACTGGCTGGAAAATCTTTTCAGGCTGTGGGCGCACGGCGACCCCATGTCCATAATGGGGCCGGTTTTTGACAAGGCAAAGCTGACAGGCAATCCCGGCACTCTGCGCACCCAGGATGGTATACTTGGTATTTGCACTGGCAATGTGCCGGGAGGGGCCATCATCATTCCAAGGTCTGTGTCGCGCCTCATAGGTTACTGGAGTGAAGACTACGGACTCTATGGAGCGGATGATGGCGATTACGGCGTGCGGCTGGACTGCGCGGGCATAACGCAACACTGCTATGACGTGGACAACTATTTTGAGCACTGCGGCTGCTTTGACAATTCGGAATACGAAGGCACGGAGTTGAATAAAGGCAAGGAGCATGCCCGTCTTTTCAAGGATGAATCCGGCGGTATGGGGATGTTTTTGCTGAATTATTATTTATTCAACATGTGTGCGCGCAACTGGAAGGTTCCGCTGCGTTACCGTATCAAGGCCATGGACGGCTATCACGTGGTGCTGGAGGAAGATCCTGCCTATGCGCCTATCCAGCAGGCCCTGAGCCGCAGCAAGGATCTGCTGGACAATCTGGTTGCGGCAGGCCGCAATAACGATATATATTCAGATGCCGCGGTGAACAGGCTGAAGAGAATCTGGAAAGGCTGCGGGCAGGAATGCATTCCCTTGTGAATGCATTTTAGGGTGTCCGTAAATAAGATCAGGGGCTGTCAGCAACGCTGGCAGCCCCTGATCTTTTATCAATCCTTGCGCGTAGCCGTGAGTAACTGCCTATTTAGGCAGCAAACTGGCGTATTCCGCACTTTTTACATACTTTTTGATAAAGGCCAGGCCAAGCTTGCGGTCGCCGGTGATGGTCGTGACCATGAAAATGTCGCCAGATGCTGCCACCCATGATTGGCAAGGGGTTTGCTGTTGGGTGAAGGCAAAGGTGTATTGTCCGTTTTTTTCCACCGGGGGCTTGAGCGCCTTGAACTGGTTGGCGAACATTTCGGCAACAGTTTTGGTGTCCGCGCCGCCGGTGGGGCCGGTCACAAAACCCACCGTGGAGTTGCCCGAAGCATTTGAAAAGATAACGGTGGTGGTTCCCTGATTTTCTGTGGGAGCCATAACGGCCTTCCAGTTGTCGGGAAGATCGACGGAAATATACTTTGTACTCACCTCATCTGCCAGCACGGGCGTGGCCAGGAGCATGACGAAAAGAAGAACCGCAAATTTTCTGAACATGAAAATTCTCCTGCTTGAGAGCGCACAGTTAGCGGCGGGCGGCTTGCCCAGAGGGGCAGCTGTCCCGTTCGCAGAGCATTACAATGGATCAGCCAGTTGTATGCAATGGCCCCTGAAAAGACAATGCCTTTTACTCAAGGCCATCGGGGCAAAAAGGCCCCGCCGCGCGTAGCGGCAGGGCCTTTGAAACAGTGCTGCTGCACCAAATGCGCGGGACATGCCGCGCTACGGGCCGGGTTAGCCCAGAGCCTGGGCAATGTCTTCAATAATATCGTCAATGTGCTCAATACCAATGGAGAGCCTGACCGTGTTGGGCCGGATGCCCGTTTCGGCAAGCTCTGTGTCGGTGAGCTGCGAATGCGTGGTGGAGGCTGGGTGGATTACCAGCGATTTTGCATCTGCTACATTGGCAAGCAGGGAGAAGACCTGCAACCTGTCGATGAATGCCCTGGCCTCCGCTGCCCCGCCCTTGACCTCAAAGGTAAAGATGGAGCCGCCCCCCTTGGGGAAGTAGCGCTGATACAGGGCATGGCTGGGGCTGCTGGCGAGGCAGGGGTGGTTGACCCGCTCAACCTTGGGATGCTTGGTCAGATACTCCACTACCGCCAGCGCATTGCTTACGTGGCGCTCAACCCGTAGCGAGAGGGTTTCAAGCCCCTGAAGCAGAATAAAGGCGTTGAAGGGCGAAAGCGTTGCGCCAAGATCGCGCAGCAGGATGGCCCGGGCGCGCACCGCATAGGCCGCAGCGCCCACTGCCTTGGTAAAGCTCAGGCCATGGTAGCTCGGTTCCGGCTCGCACAGCCGGGGGAACTTGCCCGAGGCCTCCCAGTCAAACTTGCCGCCGTCCACAATCACGCCGCCGAGGGTTGTGCCGTGACCGCCAATAAACTTGGTTGCCGAATGCACAACAACGTCTGCCCCGTGTTCGATGGGGCGCAGCAGCCATGGCGTGGCAAAGGTATTGTCCACCACCAGGGGAATGCCGTTTTTGTGGGCCAGATCCGCCAGCGCTTCAATATCCACAATATTGCTGTGCGGGTTGCCCAGGGTCTCAATAAAGATGGCCTTGGTGCGCGGGGTTATGGCGCGCTCAAAAGCGCCGGGTTCGTCGGGGTCCACAAAGGTGGTGTCGATGCCCCAGGCCTTGAGCGTGTGCGCCAGCAGATTGTAGGTGCCGCCGTAGAGGGTTTTTTCGGCCACAATGTGGTCGCCCGCTTCGGCCAGATTTTGCAGGGCATAGGTAACGGCTGCCGCGCCGCTGGCAGTGGCCAGGGCAGCAACGCCGCCTTCAAGCGCAGCCACCCGCTGCTCAAAGGCATCCTGCGTGGGATTGGTCAGACGGCTGTATATGTTGCCGGCATTGCTGAGGTTAAAGCGAGCCTCAGCGTGTGCACAGTCGTCAAAAACAAAGGATGTAGTCTGATAGATCGGTACGGCGCGCGCACCGGTAGCCGGATCCGGCTGTTCCTGCCCTGCATGAACTTGCAGGGTTTCAAAACGTGGTTTCTTTTTTTCGCTCATGTCTGTCCCCTGATTCTTTTGCAGTTTATATGATCCTAGTCGACAAATAATTTCTTAGTAAATTGGTAAGAAATGATTGACCCAGAAATTCGGGCTTGTCAAGCAATCCTTGCCGGGAAATCTTGCGTGCCCGGAGCGTCAGCCTTGCGCCGTGCGGGCAGGGAGACTAGGATGCTCAACGGCACGTTTCACGCCTTTGTGGGCGGAACGCGCACCAAGCAAAACGGAGGCCGCATGAAGGCGGAAATAATATCGGTCGGCACAGAGCTTCTGCTGGGGCATACGGTCAATACGGATGCAACCCATGTGGCGCGGGAGCTTTCTGCGCTGGGGATGGATCTTTTACAGGTGCACACCGTGGGCGACAACCCGCAAAGGCTGGAAAAAGCCCTGCGCGAGGCGCTCGAACGCGCGGAGGTGGTCATCACCACCGGCGGTCTTGGCCCTACGGAAGACGACCTGACCAAGGAAACCGTGGCCCTTGTGGCCGAAGCGCCGCTTGAGGAACATGCGGACAGCATGGCGCGGCTGCGCGAGTATTTTGGCTCGCGTTCCATGTCGGCCAATCAGGCCAAACAGGCCATGTTGCCGCGCAGATCCGTGGCTTTTCCCAATCTGGCGGGCACGGCCCCAGGCTGTGCCACGCCTGCGGGCGAGGGGCGCTGGGTACTTATGCTGCCTGGGCCGCCATCCGAACTGCTGCCCATGCTGCACGACAGCGCCGTGCCCTTTTTGCGGAGCATGAGCGGGTCGGTCATTTCATCGTTCATGGTAAAGACCTTCGGCATAGGCGAGGGCGTGGCTGCCTTGCGCATCGCGGGGTTGACGGGCGGGGCCAACCCCACGGCGGCAACCTATGCGGGCGATGCGGAAATGTTTGTGCGGGTAACGGCCAAGGCGCAGGATGCCGCCGCTGCCGAGGCTCTGGCAGCCCCCATGGTGGCGGAGGTGCGCAAACTGCTCGGGCACTTTGTGTACGGGGTGAATGTTGCGGGGCTGGAGACGGTGGTGGTGCAGGAACTGGCGCGTCAGGACAAAAGCCTTGCCACCGCGGAATCCTGCACAGGCGGTCTGCTGGCCAAGCGCATCACGGATCAGCCCGGCGCATCGGATGTTTTTGGTTACGGCATGGTAACCTATGCCAACGAGGCCAAGGAGCGGCTGCTCGGCGTGCCGCACGATGTGCTGTGCACACACGGGGCTGTCAGCCCGGAGGTGGCGCGGGCCATGGCTCAGGGCGTGCGCGAATACAGCGGCGCTCATTACGGCATTGGCATCACGGGCGTGGCCGGGCCCGGCGGCGGCACGCCGCAAAAGCCTGTGGGCCTTGTGTATATTGCCCTGAGTGATGCGGAGCATGTCTGGCTGCGCGTCATGCGCCCGCAGGGGCGTTATCTGGGCCGCGAATGGACGCGCCGGCTTGCCTCAAGCCATGCGCTGGATATGCTGCGCCGCCGCCTTGCCGACCTGCCGGTGGAAGATCAGTGGAGTCTGGATCAGGCCTGATTTTTTGTTTTCCGAAACTGAGAACCCCCGGAGGATGCGGTCAGAGAGGCCGTTTCCGCCGGGGGTTCTTTTCTTTGGGAAGGAGCGTTTCGCCTGCGCATCAGGCGGGCTGTTTTTTCCCCGAGCAGGTGATGCCGAATTCCACAGGGATTTTCATATAGAATATCTGCAAATTTTCCTGCTCAATGCGGGCAAAAAGCTGTTCGCTGTGTTCAGGGCTCACGGCCATGGTCACTTCCATGGGCTGCTCGCCCACATCAAAAAAACGCGCGCTGTGGTATTTGCCGTCGCGTCCGTAACCGCCCTGCGCCGCGGCAAAGGTTGCGCCCTCAACGCCAATGGCCTTTGCTTCCTTAAGCAGCCATTCCGCAATGCTCATGTGCCCGTGCGAGCGCCCCTGCTGCGTATAAAATGTCAGTTTGTACCCGTCCATGGCCTGCTCCTAACGAAAGAGGGATTTGAGAAGCGATACCGCGCCAAGGCCCATGAAAAAACAGATCAGCGAGCCGCAGACATGCAGGGTTATGGCCCCGGCGGCCATGCTGATGCGCTGTTCCTGCAACAGGGTGCCGATCTCCGCCGTAAAGGTGGAAAAAGTAGTGAGGCCGCCCAGAAAACCGGTGATGATGAGCAGCCGCCATTCGGGGGCCAGGCCGGGCAGCGAGTTGAATACGCCAAGCGAAAGCCCGATGCCGAATCCCCCGATGAAATTGGCTGCCACCGTGCCAAGCGGGATAGCTGGAAAGATGGAATTGAGCAGCATTGAAAGCACCCAGCGAAGGCAGGCTCCGGCCCCGGCCCCCAATGTGATGACAAGAACGTTTTTGACCATGCGTCAATCCGTTATGCGGCGCAGGTAGGGCTGTTAAAGGCCCATGCCGCCGCGTTTTCATGCTTGCCGATGGCAGCGGTAATGCCACGGCGTTGAATAAAAAAAGCAACCGCGCTCAGGCGCGGTCGCAAAATAGTCTACCAACGCCCTGGCCCTGGTAGGAGTTATCAGCAAATGCGGTTCAAGGGGAACTCCATCCCCTGTGTGATTTCTACATCTGCCGGGGCCGCAAGTAAACCCGTTTTTGCCGCCATGCCAGCGCGTTCACCGCCATGTCAGCCCTGTTTTTTATCACGGCTGCACAGTCGGTAATAAAACAGCAGCACATACAGGGGGGCCAGATAGGCGGCGGCCATGATCGCCTCTGTAGCGCTGAAAAATTCCATGCACACGATCATGACCAGCACGTTGTTGATAACGCCGAATGAAATTTGAAAGGCCATGCCCACCTGTCTGCTCATGCGGCGGGCCAGGGGGATGGCCGCAAGCGTCATGACAAGACAGAGCAGCGAGGCCGCGCCCAGCGATTTGAGCAGCAGTTCGGGCGACTGGCGCAGCAGGTCGCCGTAGTGGCTGAAAATGGCAATATTGGAAATTACGATGGAGACGGTTATGAGCGGGAACTGCCAGCGCAAAAGCAGGTTGCGCAGCCCGTCAAGGTGAATGCGCGTAATGTGCGCGGCGGCAAAGGGCACAAGAATGGTCACGCAGAGCGACAGGCTCATGTGCCCCAGCTCAAGATGCGCGGGCATGTTGAGCGGTTCAAGCCCAAGCAGACGTAGCGCTGCATCGGTTGCAGAAAGCACGGCGGGCAGGCTTGCGGGCAACAGCAGGGACGTGGCGATGTTGGCCACAAGAATGAGCGCTGTATTGGCCCCCACCATGAGCGAAAAAACAGCGGCCATGACCCCGACGGGCGCAGCGCCCAGCAGAAAGGCCCCCAGCGCAAACTGGGGCATGCACAGGCGAAAAACCGCAAGGCACAGCAGCGGCAGTACCGCAAGGCGCAGGGCCACCAGAAAGCAGAGTGTGCCCTTCATGTGGCGTATTTCGCGCATGAGGGCTTCCATACCCACAGCAAGAAAGCTCATATAAAGCATGAAAATGAGAATAAGGCGCGGCATTGCGGCAAGCGGTTCTGCCGCCTGGGGCAGAAAAACGCCCGCCGCCATGGAAAGCAGCGAAGAAAGGACCATGATAAGGTCGCGGGAATTCATAAGGCCTCAACTTTTTCGCCACACTGCCCAACATGCCTGTTCTTGGCAAGTCCCAGGAACAGGCATGTTCGGGTATACTCAGGCACGCGGGCATGGTCAGGCTTTTGCGCGCATGGAGCCGCACGGCGGTTAACCTGCACCCATGCGGCAATCAGTTTGTCTGCCGGATCAGGCGGTCTGGCGGCAACACTGTCAGCGGGCTGAACTTTTTGACGTATGCCGCCAGTACGTCAACATCCACCGGGTCCGGGGCTTCCACGGGCGATCCTTTGGCAAGCATGGCGTAACCATCGCCCCGGCGTTCAAGGTAATCCACAAGAACCACCCGGTAGCGGGCGGCAGAATCAAGGGGGCGCGTGGTTCCGCCCGCGTCCAGCAGCTCTGCGCGCACAATGCGTTTGCCGGAGGGCAGAGCGGGATTGTACACGTAGCGCAGCCCCGCCGTGTGCAGCACGGGGGAGCCAACGCCCTTGTTGTCGGCCAGGCCGTGTTCCAGCGCCGCCAGCAGCTGCTCGCCGCTGAAATCGCGGATGATGACCTTGTTGCCGAAGGGCAGCACGGCCAGCATGTCGCCAAGGCTCAGAGCGCCCTGCCGCAGGGGTGCGCGCAGCCCCCCGCCGTTGATAATGGCGGCCTGCGCTCCGTAGGCGCGGCCATAATCCAGCATGGAGTCGGTGACGATGAGGCCGGAGAGGCATTCACCTATGCGGCACTGGTGCAGGCCGTCAGGCGCGTTCAGGTTGTTTTGCCCAACGGTAACGGAAGTGAAGGCCTCCAGCTTTTGGGCATACTGGGCAATCTTGGCTTCCACAGCCGGGTCGGGGGGAATGGATGCATCCAGGGGCAGGGCCTCGCCCTGCCATCGCACCGGGACGCCCTGCGCGTCAAAGGTCACATCTAGCTGCCCCAGATACTTGGCAAGCGCCCCGGCAGTGACCACCAGAACAGGCTTGCCAGAAGGCGAATGCTCCACAATGGGGTACGGCCCCTTGGACGATTTTGGGCCAAGGTAGTCGTGGGTGTGCCCGCCCACAATGATATCTACGCCGTCAACCTTGCGGGCCAGTTCCAGATCCTTTGGCAGTCCAAGATGCGTCACGGCTATAATGTGCCGCACTCCCTGTTTTTCCAGCTCCGCCACGGCCTTTTTCAGCGTTGTTTCGCTCTTGTAGAACCATGTTTCGGGGCAGGCAGCAGAAAGCGTACGTACGCTGGGGTTGGCAAGCCCCACAATACCCACCTTGACCCCGCGCACCTCCTTGATGATCCAGGGGCGGAAGGGCGTTCCGCGCAGGGGGCAGCCGGGGCGGGCATCCAGATTGGCGGCCAGCACCGGGTAGGGCTGTGCCCGCACGAATCCCGCGGTGGCCTCGCAGCCGTCGTCAAACTCGTGATTGCCAAGCGTCATGGCGTCATAGGGCATCAGGCTATTGATGTCGGCCAGCATGGGCCACTTGTTGGCGGTAAAAAACAGGGTGCCCTGAAACTGGTCGCCCGCGTCCACGGCCAGCACGTTGTCATGTTCCGCGCGCGCACGTTTCATGGCTGTGGCAAGGCGGGCAAAACCGCCCGTACAGCCCTCGGATTTCAGGCAGGCGTTGCCGTGGGCATCCCTGCCCGCAAGGTGGGAATGCAGGTCGTTGGTGTGCAGCAGGAGCAGCTCCAGGCCTGCCTTTTCCTGCGCATGGCATGGCAGGGAGAGCAGCGAAAAGCCCGTAAACAGACTGGCCCACAAAACCAGAGCCAATGCGGAAAAACGAAATCGCAACAGGAACGATGCCATAATATTGCTCCCTGATGGAGTGTGTTGCGCGGTTTAAAGCAGTTTGCGAATGAAATGGCTTAACTGCTCTGACTGATGGCCGCGCACAATTCCTGCGTGCTGCGCACCTGGGCGAAAACCTGCCCAAGAGCGGCCATGTATGCTGTTTGCACGTCGGCGGCGCACACGGTTTTGCCGTCGTGCGCAAGGTCGCGGGTGGCGCAGGCATCATGGGCAAGATGGCAGGTAAAGCCAAGGTCAAAGGCGGCGCGGGTGGTGGTATCCACACACATGTGGGTCATCATGCCCGCTATGGCGATATCAGTGATGTTCTGCTCCTGGAGCAGGCCAAGCAGGGTAGTGTTGCGGAAGGAATTGGGAAAGTGCTTTTCCACCACTGTTTCGCCCGCCAGAGGGGCGACACTGTCATGAATAAGCGCTCCTGTTGTGCCGGGCAGAAAAAAAGTGGCCGTGGGCGCAAGCGAAATGTGCTGCACATGAAAAACTGGTTTTCCTGCCTTGCGAAAGGCCTCGAGCAGCAGGGCGGCGTTAGCAGCCGCAGCCTCGCTGCCGCACAGTTCCATCTTGCCGCCCGGGAAGTAATCGTTCTGAATATCTATGATTATAAGAGCCTGCATGTGAGGTGCCTCATGCGGTTATGCCGCCCGTACAGGTTAGCGCGGAATGCTGATGCATGAATCTGACCGTGCCCAACCGATAGCAGTACGCGCTCTGCCGGGTCAAGCACGGCAGCCGGGCGCACTTGACGATGGGCGGCAAATGATGCCAAGTGACGAAAGGCATTTTGCCCCCTGGCGCGGCCACCCTGCCTGCGCATCCCACCCTACCTTCCGCTCACGGCGGACAGCACGACGGAATATCCATGAATATCGGCGCGTATACGTTTTCGCAATTCCACGGGATTGCAGAGGAGTTTCACGGTTGCGCGGCTCCCGGCCTGCTTATTGGCGGCTATATGGTTGAGCTTGCCAAGGGCATGCTGCCTGAGGGAACCCTCTTTGAAGCAGTGGCGGAAACCAGCAAATGCCTGCCGGACGCGGTGCAGTTGCTCAGCCTGTGCAGCACTGGCAACAAGCGTTTGCATGTACGCGATCTGGGGCTCTACGCGGTTTCGCTGTATGACAAAAAAACAGGCGTGGGCGTGCGCGTGAGCATAGACCCGGCAAAATTATACGCCTATCCGGAAATCCGGGGCTGGTTCATGAAAGAAAAGCCCAAGCATGCGCAGGATATTGTGGAGCTTGAGCGGCAGATTGAAGAAGCTGGGCACAGCATCTGCAAGGTGCAGCGCGTGCAGGTGGACAAGATTTTTCTGGGGCATGGACATATGGGCACCATCGGCATTTGTCCCCGCTGCGGCGAGGCCTATCCGCTGGATCATGGCTCGCAGTGCCTTGGCTGTCAGGGGCAGGCCCCCTACACAACACTTGACCCTGAAAGTTGAGGGGAAGGTCGTGTCTGATGCTGTAAACAGGGGCAAATCCCCTGATATTTCGTGCTGTTCAGCCAGTCATCTTTTGGGTCTTGCCGCACGCAAGGGCGGGGCCGCGCTTTGTCTGCTTGCGCTGGCGCTGATTTTTTGTTTTTCGCCTCTGCTGAGCGCCGGGGCCCCGGCTGCACAGGTCGCGCCAGCCAAAATAAACGCGGGCAGTGCCGCACCCTCGCTGGACGTCATGATCGGCTCCATGCTCATGCTGGGTTTTCGCGGAGCGGATCTGCCCCAGGGCGATGCTTTTCTTGCGCAGGTGCGCGCCGGGCATGTTGGGCATATTATCCTGTTTGACCGGGATGTTACCACGGGCGGCGAGCGCAATATCATTTCGCCCCAGCAGGTGCGTCAGCTCACATCTACGCTGCGCGCGGCGTCCCCTGGCCCCCTGCTCATAGCGGTTGACCAGGAAGGCGGACGGGTGCGGCGGCTCAAGCCGCAACGCGGTTTTGCCGATCTGCCTTCTGCCCAGAGCATGGGCGCGGCCAGCCCGGAGAAAACCCGCGCCATCGCACGGCAGCTGGGTGTGGAACTGGCCTCGCTGGGAATTTCTGTTGATCTGGCCCCGGTGGCTGATGTGAACAGCAACCCCGCCAACCCGGCCATTGGCGTCGAAGCGGGCTCAGCCCCAATCCGGCCATGGTGGCCGCGCACGCCCTGGCCTTTGGGCAGGGGCTGGCGCAGTGTGGAATCATCCCCCGCTGAACCATTTCCGGTCAGGGCGGCGCGCAGAAGGATTCGCATCTGGGATTGACGGACATCACCCGCAGCTGGAATGCCAAGGCCGACCTTGCACCCTACGCGCAGGCCTTTGCCCAGGGCTGGCCCGGCATGGTGATGCTTGGGCACCTGTACCACAAAGGGCTTGATCCGCAGTATCCTGCCACACTTTCCCGCGCTGTTGTTGCCGACCTGTTGCGCGGGCGCATGGGCTGGCAGGGCGTGATCATCAGCGACGACATGCAGATGAAGGCCATCACCGACCATTACGGCATGGAGCAGGCGATGCTGCTGGCCGTCAACGCCGGGGTGGACATTCTGCTGTTCGGCAATAACTTGTATTGGGACGAAACCCTGCCCCGAAAGGCTTTTGAGACCTTGCGCGGGCTTGTGGAAAGCGGGCGCATTTCGCGCCAGCGGATCATGGAATCATGGCTGCGCATCACTAACCTGTACGCAAGCCGCGCCACTGCCGCCAGGGCCGCCGCCGATGGATCATCGGCGCTCTATCCCTGGACCAGATAAAGCGGCGGAGGTTTTATGGATACTTTTATTCTCCTGCTGGTGTTTGGCGGTATTGCCGCCATATACCTGCTTGCCCTCAAAAAAGGCTGGCTGCCCACAGACCGCCTGAACTGCGGTTGAATACCCTTTGACAAGCAGCGTGCCCTGCTTGATGACGAAGAACGGCGTTTGCGCAGCAAGGCCAGAAAAGCCGCCCGCAAACAGTGCAGGTAACTGATTGAACTCAAAGCCCCCGCTCCACCATGGAACGGGGGCTTTGTTATGGCATTATCAGAAACTGGTCAGGCAAGCCTTTGTGGCGTCAGCACGGCTCAAGGTTCAGTCTGCCCGCGCCCGGCTATTCCCCGTTCTTGTTATGCGCGGCGCGGAAGCTGTTGCAGATGATGGCGAGGTCTTCGCGCACTGTCTGGGGCTGGCTGCGATAGGCGGGCATGCCTGTGCCGGGATAGCCCTCGGTAATGATTTTCAGGGCCTGCTCGTGGGTCAGGCTGCTGCGCGTAAAATCGGGCGGCGGGGGCTGCATGGCGCGCCCCGAGGGGCTGACGCTGCCGTTGGCCGCATGGCATTTGGCGCAGGTGCCTATCCATACTTCAAGCGAAAGGGGGCTGATATCGCGCGGGGGCGGCGGCGTGGCTGCATACATGCCAAAGCGCTTGCCCATGGCGTCCAGCAGGCTCTCCAGCTTTTCGCGGTCGAACATGCGAAAATAGGGCATGCCTGTGCCGGGGATACCGTCGCGCACCATTTCGTACACGTAATCCCGGTCGGTGCGCATGGTGGTCAGGTCTGTGGCCGGGATGCGCAGGCGTGAGGCTTCCGGCCCGTCGCCGTGCCCGGTGAGGCCGTGGCACGGCTCGCATGCGCCGTCATATATTGTGTCGCCATTGTCGTACACGGTGCGCAGTTTTACGGCAAAGGCATCCAGAGCCTTCTGGCTGAAGGGTGCCAGTTCCTGAACGCGCTGTTCGCGCAGAGCTGTTGCCTCGGCCTGCCCAGGGGCCAGCGCCTCGTTCTGCATGAGCTGGCGGGCCAGCAGCATAGAGACGAAGATGAGGGGCAGCAGGGCCAGCAAACGGTAATCGGCAGTTGATGATTCCGGCCTCAGAATCCAGACCGCCGCGCCAAGGGCCAGTGCTCCAAGGCTTATGAACGACAGCACCGGAACGGACAGTTGCGGCAGTATGGTTGCCAGCAGGGCCAGCCCTATGACAGCCTGAGCCGCCAGCGCGCCAAGCAGCCACTTGCGCAGCAGCGGGGCCTTCTGCTTTTCATTCCTTGCAGAGAAAAACAGGTGAAAAGCCGCGCCAAAGGCCACTGCCGCACCCAGCACATGCAGGTAGCGCAGCACCCAGTGGGGCATCCACTGCGCGTCAATGCGGAAGCCTCGGACGGCAAAGTCAGCCCACTCCGCAGGGCGTTCCATGAGGGTCAGCGCCCCGGTAAAGATGGCTGGCACGGTCATGAGGGCCGCAACGCCCACCAACCCGCAGATGAGGGCAATCCACGCGCTGGTGGCCAGCTTGTGCGCAAAACCGTCAAACAGCAGAAAGGCCGCGATCAGTAGCGGAATAATCGCCAGCCACACATACGAAAAAAGCCCCGTAACCGTAAAAAAAGCATGCGGATGGCTTATCTGCATGAGCAGCAGCGGGCCAACGCCCAGCACCACTGCCAGACTTTTGAGGCCCATGTGCGAATGGGCCACGTGTTCGTTCCAGTGCTGATCGGGCGAGGGCTGCCGCAGCAGATCACGCAGAAAGAACAGCAGACTCAGGATGGCCGTTCCAAGCATGAGCAGCACAAAGAGCAGGTGCAGGCCAAAAGTGATGAAGAGCAGCCCATGCATCCAGCCTTCGGGCAAGGGTTTGTTGAGAAACAGGTCTGTCCACTGCTGCATGGCTACTTCTCCCTGGCGGCTTGTTGGGCGCGGCGGGAATAGTTGGAGGAAAGCTGGAACAAATATTCCGTAAGCAGTGCGCGTTCCTGCTCCGAACCCACAAAAGGCGTCATGTAGGGGGCCAGCCTTTGCGTAATGCCCAGCATGGCGTTGATGCCGTCTGCCGAGCGCCCCGCAAGGCGCTGATCAATGCCGTTGATGCCGCTTTCAGCGTGGCATACGCCGCAGTTGGCCGCAAAAAGCGTTCTGGCGGCCTGGGTTGCCGGGGGCAGATTGCCGCTGGTGTTGACCCAGCGCAGCCGGGGCAACAGGGGGGCGTTCTGGGCGGCCAGAGCCTCGCCTTCCACAAGGGTTATCTGGCTGGCATGCATATAGCCCGGCATAAGGTATGGCCCGCGGATAAATTCGCGCACCCGTTCAAATTCCATGACAAAGCACAGGCTCATAATCAGGGCCGGAATGCACAGCAAGCGGCATGCAATCCGTGAGCGGCCAAGCGCCGCCAGGGCTGTCAGCACGAGCACAAGCGCGGCGACTGCGTTGGCCGTTGGCAGAAAGTCCGGCATTTGCGAGAGGTAGGATGTGGCGACCGAGAACTTCCAGTGCGTGAGGTAGGTTTGCGGCACCCGCATAAAATACACGTAGGTGCCCGCCGCCGTCACAGCCAGAGAAATCAGCAGCGCTATCCCGCAGAGACGCAGGGCCCTGCCGCGTTCTTCCGCCGTGCCCCTGAAGCGCCATGCTATCCAGGCCATGAGCAGCAGTATGCCCAGCCCCATGCCGCCGCCGACACGCAAAAAGCACTGGGGCACAAAGGTGGGGTTGAAATAGGCCTCGGTAAAGCTTCTGGCCCAGGGCCAGCCCTGCGGGGTGAGCATGAAGCCCAGAATGCCGGTAATAAGAACCGCAGAAATAAAGGACGCACACACATAGCCCCAGCCGATGGCGGCCAGAGTACCGGGTTTGTGCGTTATCAGCCGATCCCACAGGTAGTAGTAGCAGAGCAGCAGAATTACTTCGGCGGTGAAGGCGAACCACTCAATAAACCAGGGCCAGAAAAACAGGTGGATAAGCGCGCCGATGCCTTCCGGCGCGAGGCTTCCGGTCAGAATCCAGATGCCCACGCCCGTGACCGCGCCCACAGAGGTGGTAACAACCACCAGCGGCCCCAGCAGGCGGCGGGCAATGTCGGCCCAGAATGCGCCCTTGCCCTTCCACGTGAGGGTTTGAAAGATCACCAGCATTGTCATGAGGCCGATGGCCAGCCCGTGGCTGATACAGACGTGCAGCACCGCATTGAGGGCAATGGTCATGCCGTCGCCCACCACAGGAATATGCAGGATGGGAAAGTTCATGGCCTACTTCCCCTGCGGCGCTTTGGGCGCGCCAGTTGCCGTTGCGGGCTTTGCGGGCGCGTAATGGGGCCGGGGCTGGCCGTCCACATAGGCCGCCACGTCAAGGGCCTGTTCCGGCGTGAGGTTGGCTGCCTCGGGCGGCATGAAGCGATGGGTGAACACGGCAAAGGTGTTTATGTCGTGCATGGTGGAGCCGTCAGTATACGCGCCAGTTGCCGTTGCGGGCTTTGCGGGCGCGTAA
>JASGGT010000054.1:0-16157 GCA_047602655.1 Desulfovibrio sp.
CGGTTGGTATGCTGGAAGACGTTGCGGCACACGGAAATACCCGCGCCGCCAGCGCTCAGCGAATCCTGAACCATCTGGAGTATCTGGCGGGTGGAATCCATGCGTTCCCCACCGGCGATGACCACGGGCACGCAGCAGGCGGCCACGACTTCGGAGAAACTGTCCACATCGCCTGTGTAGGGCACTTTGACGATGTCCGCGCCCAGCTCAACACCCACGCGGGCGCAGTGGGCCACCACGTCCTTGGCATAGCCGTTCTGAATCTGGGGGCCGCGCGCGTACATCATGGCCAGCAGCGGAATGCCCCAGTTGTCGCAGGATTCGGCCACACGCCCCAGATCAGCCAGCATGAGGCGTTCATTGGGGTCGCCCAGATTTACGTGCACCGAAACACAGTCCGCGCCGTGCTTGATGGCTTCTTCAACTGTTCCCACAAGGGTTTTGGTATTGCCGAGGGGCGAAAGGGTGGTGGAGGCGGAAAGGTGGATGATAAGGCCTATGTCGCTGCCCGCGTTGCGGTGGCCGCAACGCACAAGGCCCTTGTGCATGAGAACGGCGTCCGCGCCGCCTGTGGCCATGTCGTTGACGGTGTCACGCATGTCCACCAGGCCTTCAACCGCGCCGATGGTCACGCCGTGGTCCATGGGAACAATGATGGTACGGCCATTTGTGCGGTTGATGATACGTTCCAGGCGGATTTTTTTTCCAAGGTACATGGGCTCGCTCCTTTCAGTCTGCTGCTTTAAGGTGACCCGCATGGGGCGGGGTTTGCCGCATCTTTTCCGGCGGCCCATACAAAAAAAGGGCCGCTGGCTTGTTGCCTGCGGCCCGTTGAACTTTCTAACTTTTACGCGTCAGCAAAGCTCCCGACCACAGGCTCCGGTAAAGTACGCAAAATAATACCAGCTAAAGATGCCGGCGGCGTAGGAGGAGGTGTGGTTGGAAGAAATGCGCTGCATGAAAGTATCCTTAAATTTTCTAGGTAAAAAGCTACGCGGCATGCAAAAGTCTGTCAATAAAAATTTCAATTCTGCATGCAATTTGTTCGCAAAGTCAGGCTGCGCCACGCTCTGCGGGGTCTGAGGGGGCGTTCGTGTCTGTTGCCTTGCGCCGCAGTTTGCGCGTTTCAAGGCGTTTGAGCACAAACTCGCCGGGTTTGACCCCTTCGGGCACTGCCGACAGGGGAAACTCCGCGCGGGCCAGATTGCGGTGCCCGCCCGCTTCGCCCACATCATAAAAACAGGCGTCCGCCAGGCGGCCAATGTCCCGCCCGCCATCGCCGCGAAAGATCACAATAACGGTTTTATCCACCACGCCGCTTACGGCTATCCACCGCAAGCCGTGCACCCGTGTGAAAAAGTCCGCCACAGCGACCAAAAGGTCTGCGCTGTTGACCTCGTTGAGCGAGGCAAAGGCCCCGCCGCCGCGGCAGTCGGCAAGGGAACGGAATGCGCGCGAAAATAGCGGCAGCCATTCCCGCAGATATTCGCTGCGCAGAATACGGCGCAGCAGGCCGTTGTCCGCATGGCGCGAAAGCCACTGATAGGCGCGAAAATCGTCCTCGCCGCCGGAGCGCTCAAAAGCCGCCGTGTCTGTGCGTATGCCGTACAGCAGGGCTGTGGCCAGCCTTGGGCCGGGGCGCATGCGCAGGGCCTTGAGATAACGGGCCATCATGGTGCTGGTGGCGCCCATGTTGGGGCGGATATCACGCAGCAGGGCCGGGCCAGCCAGCGAGCATGTCGTAATGTTGTTGGCGGCGCGGGGCAGGGGATGATGGTCGATGATGCAGTCAAAGTGCAGGCCCTGAAAAGCCTTGCTGTGATGCGGCTGGGAATCCACCATGGCAAAGTGGGTGTACTGGTCTGCATTTTCAGGCTGCCAGGGGCGCACGGGGATGTTCAGATAGCGGATCATGGCCAGGTTGTCGGGCCGGGTCACCTCATTGATACGCGCAATGTCCACATTGTGCACCTTGTGGATCATAATACGCTTGAGGGCCAGCGCCGATGCCAGAGCATCAGGGTCGGCATTGATAAGGATGCACCAGCGGTCATCCTTGCTGAGACCTGCCCGCCATTTTTGCAGCAGGGCGATGTGGTCTGTGGCGCCAGCCATGATTCTCCTAGAAAATTCGTTTGCGAAAGTTCTTCTGCGAGAGTCGTCCGCGAAAAGTCGTCTGTGAAAGCTCATTTGCCGGATTGCGGTTGCGCAAGCGCCTCCAGAACAGGCAGGGATGCGGCCAAACGATCCCAGTTGAATACCTCGACCAAATGCACCGCAGAATCCGGTATGCGCTGCATAAGGACGGCTGCGGTCTGCGCCTGCCCAGGCGTAAAAGCCGCGAGGGGCAGATGCCGGTCGCCGTCGCCGGGGGCGCTCCAGTGCGTCATGGTCGCCTGCTCTGGCAGGGCCGAATCCAACAGGTTTTTTTGACCATAGCCCAGGAGGTGCCCTACGTCCAGACAAAGGCCCAGACCGTGATCCAGAAGAAATCCCTGCTCAAGGCAGGCAATATCGCTGTGGGCAACGTTTTCCAGCAACAACGGAGTATTACAACTATTTTTCCAGTGGTGCGCGAAACCTGCCAGCAGGCGGCGTTGCACCTGCGGCGAGCCTTGGGGCGGGTGCAGTACGGCGCAGCGTGGTTGAAGAAAGGCCGCTTTGCCAAGTACAGACAATGCCAGTTGCGCGGCCCGACGGGCAGGATGCGCGGCAGCGCTCTTACTGGCGGGCCAGGGCAGGTCAACGGGCAGATGCACATGCCAGCTCAGGGGCAGGGTTGCCAGATCGGGCGGCAAGTCCTGCGGCCCGTAGTCCAGGCAGGACTGTGCTTCAAAAAAACACAGACCTACCTCGTCCACTTTGCCAGCCAGAAAACGCGCATTCTCCGCCACTCCGGCGGGCAGCACAAAGGACGGCGCCGCCAGACGGCCTGCAAGGCGTGCGGGCCGCAGATGCTGCGGCGTGTGTGGCTGGAGCGTCGGGTCGCCTGAATTTTGGGGCATGGGGTGTTCCTTGTGCGCGGCATAGGGCGCAGGCATTGCAGCCACCATGTGCAAAGGGGGAGATTTCTGGAAAATCTCCCCCTTTATAGTTCTGTTATTGCAGGGTGCTACACCAGCTTGGTGCTGCTCCAGCCGTGTTTTTTGGCTGCGGCTTCGGTCTTGGGGCCACCCAGTACGCAGGTGGCTCCGTTACGCGCGGCCTCTGCCAGCACTTCGGCAAATTCGCGGAAGTGCTTCCCGGTGGTGGAGAGGATTTCCTCGCGCATGAGGGCGCGGGCGGCATCTGTATCGTCCGTGAGCCAGCGCGAGAGGGACTGGGCGCCCTTGGCGTCGGGCAGCAGGTAGCTGTCCAGGTCGCCCACTGCGCCCACGATGGCCTGGGTGAGCTGTGCCTTGTCCGGGCTGAAGGTGCGCAGGTATTCGGCCATGCCGTCAAAGGCAGCCAGAGTGTCGTCCACGTTGGGATCGCGGTATGAGGCGCACACAAGGGTGCCGCCCAGGCGGTCAAGGTTGCAGAACGCGCCGTACGCGCCGCCGCGCACGCGCACGCGCTCCCACAGGTAGCCCATGCGCAGGCTGCGCAGGATAACGCTGGCGGAGCCGTGGTACACATAGCCCTGATCGTAGATATTGGCGGCCTTGCCCACATAGTTGATCTGGGCCGGGGCAATGAAGGCTTCACCCTTGGGCAGTTCCAGAGGGGCGCTGCCAAAGTCCGTTGCCGCTCCTGCCCGTGCGGGCGAAAGCGCGCGCAGCAACTGGCGGGCTTCCGTTTCTACCAGTGTGAGGCCCTGCTCCTCTGCGGTGCAGTCCACAATTGCGCCGGGCCGGGCGATGATGCGTGAGCGCAGTTCTTCAAGATCGTTCAAAACAGACTGCGGGTCCGTGTCCATGCGTTCCAGCAGACCGCGCACGCTCTCAAGATAGCTCAGGCCCGAAGTGCGCTCGGCAACGGCGCTTGCACCGTTGAAGTGCGCCCGCAGGCGGGCGCTGACCGCCGCATGCCCGGCTGACTGCAAGCCGTGCTCCAGCCGGGCCTTGCCTTCCAGCAGCATCTGGCCCAGACGTTCGCGCAGCACATCGGCGTCCTTCAGGGGTTCCAGCAGGATTTCGCGGGTCAGGGCAAAGAGATCGGGCAGCTTGTCGTACACGGCCTTGCCCGACACGCCAAGGTAGCTAAAAGTCTTGCGGCTGCTGCGCACAAGGCCCACCAGCGTTTCAGCGCCAAGGCCGCCCGTTTTGGCGGCCATGAGTGCGCCAAGCTCCGTAAAATCGCGTCTGGCGGTGCCTGTTTCGGTGAGGGAACGGGCAAAGAGCGGCAGCAGGGGCACGAGCCTGTCCGGTACATTGGCAAGGGGCAGCAACAGGGTTGCGTAGGCAATGCCCTGTGTGGGCAGCTCGTGCGTCAGGAATGTCTCGGGCAGTTCTGCCACTGCGCGGGGCAGCAAGGCGTTTTCACGCGGCAGGTCTTCAATGCCCAGTGCAGGAATGGTCGCCAGGGCCTCGGGGCTATCGGGCGCGCTCTGGGCTTCCATGAGGCGGGCGGTTTCTTCCACCATTCTGGCGCGGGCCTCGGCATCGGCGGCTGCCTGAACGGCATCCACGCGAGCTTTCTCCGCATCTTCGCGGGCTTTGCCCAGCTTGGTATCCGGCAGCAGCACCACGGTGGCGCGGTGCTCGTTGTTGAGGAACCAGTCCTTGATGGCCTGTTCAAATACGGGTTCGCCAGCCTCGATGCGGGCCTTGAGGGCGTTGAGCGGGGCTTCCCACGCCAGCGGAGCCAGCGGATCGCCATCATACAGCCACGTGGTCAGCGACTGCACCATGGCCGAAAGCCCACGTGGGAAGCGCCCGGAATTGTTTTCACGGTAGGCGAATTCCACGCTGTTGACGGCGGCTTCCACTGCCGAGCGGGGGATGCCTTCCTCCGCCAGCTGGGCCAGGGTGTCAAAAATAAGCAGTTCGGCCTGCTGCACATCGCGCGGGGCCACGCCCTTGAGACCGGTGGAGTAGTACATCTGGCGCAGGTCAGTCTCCAGCCCGCAACCCGTGGTGTCTTCGCCAAGGCCGGAGGCGATGAGCGCCTTGCGCAGTGGGGATCCGGGCAGTCCTTCAAGGATGTGCTCGAGCATTTCCATCAGCAGGGCCTGATGCACGTCCCCACGCTCGCCCAGGAGCCAGTTGACCGTGAACAGAGCGCGTTTTTCACCCTTGGAGGCGGCATAGGCCACTTCAATCTGGCGCGGGGTTTCCAGACGCGGCTGCAAAGGCACATCTGAATTAACCGGGCGGGCCGTGTAGCCTTCAAGCGCTGCTGCCGTCAGGCGCAGGCGTTCGTCTTCCGGGTCGTCGCCCCAGAAGAAAAAGCGGGCATTGCTGGGGTGGTAGTAGCGGCTGTGAAAATCGTAAAAGGCCTCGTAGGTGAGGTCGGGGATGTTTTCCGGATTGCCGCCGGAATCAAGGCTGTAAAGCGTATCGGGGAAGAGCGCCTGCTGGCTCTGCTCCGCAAGGACGGAATCGGGCGAGGAGTAAACCCCCTTCATCTCGTTGTAGACCACGCCTTTGTATGACCACGGGCCATCGGGCGTTTCGGCCTCCACGTGCCAGCCTTCCTGCCGGAAGATATCTTCGTCAATGCGCGGGTGGAACACGGCGTCTATGTAGACGTCGATGAGATTGTAAAAATCGCGCAGATTGCAGCTTGCGATGGGGTAGCAGGTCTTGTCGGGAAAGGTGAAGGCGTTGAGGAAGGTTTGCAGTGATCCCTTCAGCAGTTCCACAAAGGGTTCCTTGACGGGATATTTGTCCGAGCCGCAAAGAACGGAGTGCTCCAGAATGTGGGCAACGCCTGTGGAGTCGGCTGGCGGCGTGCGAAAGTTGACGCCAAAGCATTTGTTTTCGTCAGAGTTATTAATGGAAAGCAGTTGCGCTCCCGTGGTCTCGTGCCGCCACAAACGGGCGGTGCCGTCCACTTCGTGCAGATGCTGTTCTGTAAGAAGAGTGAATCCGTGCTTGTTCATGATGAATCCTGAAGTGTTGATGTGCAGCGTCGCTTAAGGCGCAGCGTGAACTCTAACTATAGGTATAGATGCGCCGTTTGAAAAGGGGCGCGCGCGGCGGTGAAAACCAGACGAACTTGTGGCCTGGCCCGCGCCGTGCTACTGAAAGCGCCTCGCGGCGTCATTCCGGCCCGCGAATTTCTGAATTGGTGAGTAACGTATGAGCACGAATTGCGGAGCCTGTACAGGCGGACACACGCTGGCAGAAAAGCTGGTGCTCTGGTACATTCCTCTGGCTTTTGCCGCCTTGTTCATATGGGGCAGCGTGTTGCAGATGCGCAGCTTTGTCATCAATGATGCGGATTTTGGTTATTTTATCACGCAGATCTGGCGGGTCTGGAACGGCTGGGACTGGCAGGCCCCTTTTTCCAATGTTTATGAGGGCAAACCTTTTTACGCCCACCATTGCACGCCCCTGACGGCCCTGCTGGCGCCCCTGGTGGGGCCGTGGAAGAGCCCGTACCCCCTCAGCATTCTGCAAGGCGTGGCCGTGGGGTCAATGGCCTTTATTCTGCCCCGGCTGGTGCGCGCCCTGCATGAAGAAGCGGAAGGCGATACGCCTTCCGGCAACTGGGTGTGGACGGCAGGTTTTGCGCTGCTGCTTTTCTTTTTTTTCCGCCCGGTGCTCACGCCGTGGTCGCGGCAGGTTCACTACACAACACTCGTCACGCCCATGCTCATGCTGGGCGTGCTCATGCTGCACAAGCGCCGCTGGTGGGCGCTTGCCGGCTGCTGCCTTGTGGTTTTTCTGGCGCAGGAGCGCGCCGCGCCCAGTATTTTCTGCCTGGGCATGTATGCCTTTTTGCTGCTGCGGCAGCGGCGTGTCGGCGCTATTTTGTGCATGTGCTCCGGCCTGTGGTTTATTACGGTCACAAAGGTATGGCTGCCCTACATGCGCCAGCTTGCGGGCGCGGGGACGGGCTATGCCTTCAGCAATTTTGTAGACGTGGGCGGGCAGTGGGGTTTCAAGCTGCGCTATTATCTGCATCTGCTGATGTATTCCTGGTTTTTGCCCCTGCTTGGGCGCAAGGCATTGCTCTGCCTGGCGTGCACGTTGCCCTATCTCGCCATGGTGGCTGTTTCCGGCTACGGCCACATGTGGGCCATGGCCGGTCAGTATGAGGATTTGCCCGGCGTGTTCCTGATGCTGGCCATCTGTCACGCCTGCATGTGGGTGCAGGGCAAGCTGCGCCCCGCGTTGTGGAAAAAGCTTTTGCCCGTCGCCGGTGTGGCGATGGCCGTCATCATGCTGGCTACGCAGACGGGCTGGTATAACCCGGCCGTGACTGTGGCGCGGCTGCTGCAACACCCCGAGGCGCAGTCTTACGCGCGCCTGCGCGAAGCGCTGGGGCAGTTGCCGGATTTCCCCCCGGCGGTGCGCGTGTGGGCGCAGTCCGGCCTTGGGCCGCACGTATTTTATCCCTATCAGCGTTATACCGCCGACATATCGCACATGGGCGGGCCGCTGGACGACAGCGTGGTGCTGCTTTCACCCTTTGCGGGCACGGCCTACCTTGCGGGCGGCGGGGGCGGAATGTCGCGTGAGGAATTTGAGCGGGCGGAAGCGTTTTTTGACGCGCGTCCAGACCTCATCCGCATAAAAAGCAGTGATGTTCTGGTAATTTATGTGGGAAAGAACCTGCGTGAAGCACAGCCCGGGCTTGTGCAGGGGTTGAGCCGCTAGGCATATCTGTGGTTTGCGCGGAAATTTCCGCATCAATGCTTGCTATTCGCAAGGTGATAGTGTATTGACTCCCTTTCCATCAAGCACACCCAAAGGCAGCGGCCCGGGGTGCCCGGTGGGACGGCGCGTGTGGCGTCGTCCATTTTTTGCGCCCAAGGACGGTTTGTCTGTTTTGGGTGTGGACATCGGGTTGCAGGGTCAGGGCATGGGTGGAAGAAGTTAACCCTTTGGAGGAATCCCAATGGCTTATGTCAGCATGAAGCAAATGCTGGAAACCGGCGTGCATTTCGGTCACCAGACCCGCCGCTGGAACCCCAGATGCGTCCTTACATCTTCGGCGCCCGCAACGGCATCCATATCATCGACCTGCAGCAGACCGTCAAGCTGTTCCGCGTCGCCTACGACAAAGTGGTCGACACCGTTGCCAAGGGCGGCAAGGTGCTGTTTATCGGCACCAAGCGCCAGGCTCAGGAAGCCGTGGCCGCTGAAGCTGGCCGCGCCGGTCAGTTCCACGTGACCAACCGTTGGATGGGCGGCACGCTCACCAACTTTGTCACCATCCAGAAGAGCGTGGACCGTCTGAAGAAGCTGGAAGCCATGTTTGGCGACGGCACCATCAATCGCTACCAGAAGAAGGAAATCCTGCTTCTCGAACGCGAAATGAACAAGCTCGAGGAAACTCTGGGCGGTATCAAGAACATGGACCGCATTCCCCAGCTTGCCTTTATCATCGACCCGCACCGTGAAGACATCGCCGTGAAGGAATGCCGCAAGCTCGGCATCCCGATCGTGGCCGTGACCGACACCAACTGCGACCCCGATGTCATTGACTACATCATCCCCGGCAACGACGACGCCATCCGCGCCATCAAGCTGTTTGTGGCTGCTTTCGCCGAAGCCTGCATGGAAGGCGAAGCCATGAACAAGGACCACAAGGGCGAAGTCGTCAACGCCGAAGAAGCCATGCAGAAGGCCGAAGCCGCCGCCTCCGCTCCGGAAGCCGCTCCCGCCGAATAGCAGGCCTTTCCATATTCCGTATCCTGGGGGCGGCGCAACCTGTAAGGGCTGCGCTGCCCCCGTCTGGATGAAAGATTGCGCGCCGCGCTTCGCGGAGGCCGCGCAACCGATCAGGCATTTACAAAACTCCGGCTTGGGGCCGGACAGCGTGTGGAGTATACTATGGCTATCACTGCACAATTGGTTAAAGAACTGCGCGACATGACCGCCGCAGGCATGATGGACTGCAAGAAAGCCCTGGTGGAAGTGGAAGGCGATCTGGAAAAGGCCGTTGACTGGCTGCGCCAGAAGGGCATGGCCAAGGCTGCCAAAAAGTCTGGCCGCGCCACCAGCGAAGGCCTCGTGACCGTGGCCGCCACCGCCGACAACATGCACATCGCCATGGGTTCGCTGCTTTGCGAAACCGACTTCGTGGCTCGCGGCGATCAGTTCCAGGCCATGGCCACCCGCGTGACCCAGGTTATCCTTGAAAAGGCTCCTGCCGATGCCGCCGCACTTGAAGCCCTCCTGGGCGAAGAAGTGACCCAGCTCATCGCCTCCGTGGGCGAGAACATGCAGCTTGGCAAGTTTGCCCGCTTCAGCAAAAAGAGCGCCAACGACGTGGTGGGTCAGTATGTCCACGCCAACAGCAAGATCGGCGTTCTTGTGTACCTGACCTGCGGCAAGGCCGAAAGCGCCTCCAAGCCCGAAGTGCTGGAACTGGCCAAGAACCTCGCCATGCAGGTTGCCGCCGCCAGCCCCCTGGCCCTGGACGCCGCCAGCCTTGATCAGGCCGCTGTGGAGCGTGAACGCGAAGTTTACCGCCAGAAGGCCCTTGAAGAAGGCAAGCCCGCCCAGATCGTGGACAAGATTGCCGACGGCGCGGTGAAGAAGTTCCAGAAGGAAGTGTGCCTCATGGAACAGCCCTACATCCGCGACGACAAGAAGACCATTTCCGACATCGTGCGCGAAACGGGCAAGACCATCGGCGACGAAATCACGGTCACCGGTTTCGAACGCATCCAGCTTGCTGCCGAATAGGCACAGCGCTGCGCCGGATAACGGCACATAAGTGTACGCCTTCTGGCCAGGCACGGTTTTATGGGGGGCCTTTGGCCCCCCATTGCGTTTGACAAAGTCAACGCAACCAGAAATCATGAACGGACAGCGCCTTGGTGTGTTGTCGGGCGCGAATGGTTTCTTCCAATCCCGCCAGGCGGGAATTGCTGTCTGCTGGGGCCTCTGGCCCCTTTTTTATTACGGAAACGCGGTATGTCCGCCGGAGAAAATATGTGGGATCTGGCATGGGTAACTGACCCCGCAGCCTGGGCTGGTCTGGGTACGCTGGTGCTGCTGGAAGTGGTGCTGGGCGTAGACAACCTGGTTTTTATTTCCATACTTGTGAACAAGCTGCCGCAGGAAAAGAAGCGTCAGGCCTTCATGACAGGCCTTGGGCTTGCCCTGCTCATGCGCATGGTGCTGCTGGCTTTCATGGCGCGGCTGGTTGCCCTTACCGACCCCCTGTTTACCCTGGGGGGGCACGGTTATTCTGCCCGCGATCTTATCCTTATGGCGGGCGGCGTGTTCTTGCTGCTCAAGGGCCCCATGGAGCTGCACGACAGGCTTGAAGGCCACGCGGGCCGGTTCGATACGAGCGGGCCGCAGGCAGGCTACTGGCAGGTGATTTTTCAGATAATCATTCTGGACGCCGTGTTTTCGCTGGATTCCATCATCACCTCCGTAGGCATGGTGGATCATGTGTTCATCATGATGCTGGCGGTGCTGGCCGCCATGGTCATCATGGTGCTTGCCGCCGCTCCCCTGCTGGAATTTGTGGAGCGCCATCCAACAGTCATTGTGCTGTGTCTGGGATTTTTGCTGATGATAGGTCTGAGTCTGCTGGCCGATGGCCTCGGCTACCATATTCCCAAGGGCTATATGTATGCGGCCATTGGGTTCTCGGTGCTTGTTGAGGCCTGCAACCAGTGGGCCTTGCGCAGTCGACGCAGGCGTTACAGCATGCGCGATATGCGCGAATCAACGGCACGGGTCATCCTGAACCTGCTTGGGGGCGGCGTGCCCGGCGGGGGCGAGGCGCAGCTGGAGGCAGCGGCGCTGGCCGGTGACGCCGGGGGGCAGCTCTTTGCTCCCATGGAGCGGGACATGGTGGCCCGCGTAATCCGCCTTGGCGGGCGCACGGCAAGGTTTATCATGATTCCGCGCCAGCGCGTGGACTGGCTGGACAGCAATGCTGACCGCGCCACAGTCACGCGTTTTGCGGCGGCCTCGCGCCTTGCCTGGCTGCCGGTGCTGCGGCGCGATACGGACGAAGTGCTGGGAGTGGTGCATCCCGGTGAAATCCTGCAGCAGGAGCAGCAGGGCATAGGCAACCGCGAGTGGGATCTGAAAACCTACGTGCGGCCCGCGCCCACCATTTTCGAGCATACGCCGTTGACGACCCTGCTGGAAGATTTTCGCACCAATCCCGCGCCGCTTGCCTTTGTTCGTGATGAATACGGCAGCGTTGTGGGCATCATCACCCCTGCGGAACTGCTGAGCGTGCTGGCGGGCCAGATGGGCGACATGCCCGCCGGGCCGGAGGTTTGCCGCAGGCCTGACGGCAGTTGGGTTCTGCCCGGGCGTCTGGCTGTTGACCTTTTTGCAAGCTGGCTTGGGGTGAGCCTGCCGCGCCGTCTGTGCAGCGCCACCCTGGGGGGGCTCATCATGGAGCGCCTTGGGCGCATACCCGAAAAGGGCGCGCGCCTGCGCTATCAGGGCTGGGATCTGGAGATAACCCGCATGGATCGACGCCGTATTGACGAAGTGCGCGCGGTCAAGTTGCTGTTGCCGCATACCGAGAGCAGAAAGCGTAAAAAATAAATTGTTGGGCTGAACTGGTCTGACATGTTGACATCTTGCCGGGAGCAAGCGTAGGGTTTCCCCATGAGCATGAATACACAATCTTCTTTCCGCCACGTAGCGCTGCTATCCATTATGTGCGCCGTAGTAGTACGGTGTCACACTTTGCGCGCGTTCTGAGCAGGGAAGATTCAAGGTAGTATTGCAACCCCGCCGGCGCGAGTCGGCGGGGTTTTTTAGTCCGCACCACCGCCGACAAGCCTCACCATCGAAAAGGAGTCTTGCGGCGATGTTACGTCTTACGGGAGCAGAACTCACCATCCGCCTGCTGGAAAACCAGGGTGTCACGCACATTACGGGCATCCCGGGCGGTTTTAATCTTCCTCTCTACGATGCCCTCGGGCGTAGTGGAACCATCCGGCATATTCTTGCCCGTCACGAACAGGGCGCTGGCTTCATAGCGCAGGGCATGGCGAGGGTCACGGGCCGCCCCGGCGTTATCTTTGCCACTTCCGGCCCCGGCGCCACAAATACGCTCACGGCGCTCGCCGATGCGCGCATGGATTCCGTGCCGCTGGTCTGCATTACGGGGCAGGTGCCCCTGAGCATGATCGGTACCGATGCCTTTCAGGAAGTGGACATCTACGGCATGTCCATTCCGGCCACCAAGCACAACTTTATTGTGCGCTCCATTGAAGAACTGCTGCGCGTGATTCCCGAGGCTTTTGCCATTGCCGCGGGCGATCGCCCCGGCCCCGTGCTGGTGGATATTCCACGCGACGTACAGGCGGCCGTGGCCGAACTGCGGGATCTGCCCGCTGCCGGAGCGCCCGCGCCCATGCCCCGGCCCGACCCGCAGGCCCTTGCCAGGGCGGCGGAAATGATGAATGCCGCCGAACGCCCTCTGCTGCTTCTGGGCGGCGGCACGTCTTCTCCCGAAGCTTCGGCGGCGGTGGTTGCCTTCATGGAGGCCCGTCGCATCCCCGCCGTCATGTCCCTGCGGGGGCTTGGCACAGTGCCGCACGGGCATGAACTGGCCGTGGGCATGCTTGGCATGCACGGAGCGCGCGCCTCCAACATGCTGGTGGACGAATGCGACCTGCTCATGGTTGTGGGCGCTCGTCTTGGCGACCGCGCCACTGGCAGGCTGGACGGATTTTGCCCCAAGACGGGCCTCATCCACATTGATATCGATGCCTGCGAGGTGGGCAAGCTGCGCATCCCGCAGGTGGGCATTACGGCGGACGCGGCAGAGGCCCTCACGGCTCTGCTGCCCCTGTTGCGCAAGACAGACCACGAACCCTGGCTTGAGCGCGTGGCCGCCTGCAAGGCAGAACACGGCCTGCGTTTTGACCGCACGGATGAGGTCTGCTCTCCCTACGGCATCATCAGGCATGTGGCGGACGCCCTGCACGGCAAGGGCATTGTGAGCACAGACGTGGGGCAACACCAGATGCGCGTGGCTCAGGCCTACCCCATGATGCAGCCGAGGCAGTGGCTCACGTCAGGCGGGCTGGGAACAATGGGTTTTGGCCTGCCTGCCGCCATAGGCGCAGCGCTGGCAAAACCGGAGGAAACCGTGGTCTGTTTTTCCGGCGACGGCAGCCTGCTCATGAATATTCAGGAAATGGCCACGGCTGTTGAAAACCAGGCCAACGTCAAGATTATCCTGTGCAACAACAATGGGCTGGGGCTGGTGCAGCAACAGCAGGATCTGTTTTTTGGAGGGCGGCTGTTCGGCTCGACCTTTACGGCGGGCACGGACTTTGTACGCATTGCCGAGGGGTTTGGCATGCCTGCCATCTGCCTCAACAACGAGCGCGACCCCAGGGCCGTGCTGGAAAAGGCCTTGGGCACGCCCGGCCCATGCCTGCTTGAAGTGCGTATGAGCGCAGAAGAAAAGGTTTTTCCCATGGTGCCGCCAGGAGCGGCCAACAGTCAGATGATAGAGGGGGTTAACGCATGAACGGTTCCGTGACGAGCGCGCTTACTACTTTGCACTTGAGCGTCAATAATCATCCTGGTGTGCTTTCGCACGTGTGCGGCCTCTTTGCTGGCCGCGCCTACAACCTTGAAGGCGTGCTTGTAACGCCTGAAGCAGACGGCGATACCTGCCGCATGTGGCTGGTGGTCAAGGACGACGGGCGCATGGAGCAGATTGTCAAGCAGGTGCGCAAGCTGCACGATGTGCTGGATGTGCAGGTGGGGCATGCGGAGCCAACGGTTTTTAACCGCTTGGCTGGTTGCCTTGAATGCTGAACAGGGACAGGGCGCGGAGGCTGAATCCCCGCGCCCTGTAAAAAGCCGACCACGGGCTGTCTCTGGCCTGTCTGCGTTTGATGGACGCGCGGGCAGGCCGGAGGCAGCCTTTATGTCATTCCCCTGGAGCAGTTACCACTTGAATGCTCGCTTACGACAGGCAAAGCCTGCCTGCTCGCATTTCGTGGCAAGGATTTTCAGGAAAATCCTTGCAGAGCAGTTACCTCATTTCATTCGTAAACTGCTCCAGCATGCCGGCCCCATGTCCGCCGTCATAGGGCACGCGTTCAAAGACCTTGCGGCGCGGGGTCAGGCTGATGTGGTAGTACTGGTTTTGCGGGATGTAGATAAAGGGCACGTCTTCGTTGCGCTGCCGCAGAAAGAGCGAAAGCAGCACCCGGTTGATGGCCTGATGCCCCACAATGATAAGAGGAGCATCCCCAGCCAGAAAAAGTGCCCGCCGCAAGCCGCGTTGTACCCGTTCACGCAGCAGGGCGTAGCTTTCTCCATTGGGGTAGGTATAGGTGTATTTGCTGGCGTTGCGGCCCTGGGTGACCTCGGGCATGCGCTCGCGGATTTCGCTGTAGAGCATGCCTTCGCAGTCGCCTGCCCAGATTTCGTCAAATTCCTTAAAGGCCATGGCATGCGCCTCGGGGCGCTCGGTCAGCAAAGGGGTTGCCGTTTCGTGCGAGCGTATGCGCGTGGAGGTAAACACCCACTCAATGGGCTTGTTGCGCAGGTGGGCGGCCAGGGCAAGCGCCTGTGCGCGGCCCGTGGCTGTGAGCGGCGGGTCGCCCCCG
Source organism: Desulfovibrio sp. (assembly GCA_047602655.1). Lineage (GTDB taxonomy): Bacteria > Desulfobacterota > Desulfovibrionia > Desulfovibrionales > Desulfovibrionaceae > Desulfovibrio. The sequence goes on from JASGGT010000054.1 coordinate 14,663, forward strand.
ATGCGGCCCCTCAGGTTGAATTCCGTCTGCCCGTGCCGCGCCAGATACAGGCACTGAATCCACACGCTGACAACCATCTCGCGGATAGCTGGGTAGTAGGGGGAACTTTCGCAGGGGCGCTCGTCCAGAATGCGGTTGGCTGTGGAATCAACGCGTAGCCAGTATTTCTCGTCCTGCAATGGCTCGTAGATGGTTTCATAATAACTGATGCGCTTCATAAAGCTGGCAAGGGCTTCGTCTTCGGTATACGAGGCGTATTCCGGCAGGGTAGTCTTGCGGCGTATGCAGGCATTGAGCAGCAGCTGGTCTTCATTGACGCATTCCACAAATAGCACCGGGTGGTCGGTGAGCGTGGTTTCTATGAGGTGCCTGCGCGCGCGGCTGACGTTTGTGGCGTCAAGGATGGCCACCTCGCCGTCATTGGCAAGCCACTCCCGGGCAATCTCCATGTTGCGCATGCAGATCATCTCGCGCGCTTCTCGTCCCATCTTGTTGTTGGGGTCGTAAAAATTGGGGTCGGTGGATTCCGCGCCAATGAGCGCGCGGCGCATGTCGCCGTTGTTGAACAGCTTTGCGGCAATGCCCTCGGTCACAAGCCCATCGCGGATGCGCTTTGCCAATGTGGATTTTCCCCTTGCGGGCAGACCGACCATGGCGACATAAAGTTTCTGCATACGACCTCCGTTGCCGCATGGTAGGAGAAAAGAGAAAAAAATAAAAGAACTCTGCGGGATGGGGCGGGTCGCTCCTTGCCTGTCCGCAATAGCGGTAGTAATATGAAATAAACATATTTACCTGCTGAGTTTTGCCATGAGCATCACGGCTTTTTTCAGAACGCTGTCATCCCGGTCACACTGGGCCATCCACAGTGTCTGGCTGGTCGTTCTTGCTGGCCTTCTGTGCGCCAACGTGGTGGATGGCTATTTTCAGCTCCAGGAAAGCGAGCTCCGGCTGTTGCTCTCTGAAAGCAGTATTGCCGTCAATATCGTCAAAATGGAAGTGGGCGGCATCACCCATCTGCTGGACACGGTGGAAAGCGCCGCCATTGCCCCCAGGAACGAAGACCAGCTCGCCGACAGGTTGCAAAATCTGGTGCGGGAGAATCCCTTTGTCAGCGCTATTGCTGTTGAGCTCGACGGCGTTCCCCATGCCTCCGCTGGCGCGGTTTCTTCTGCGCCCTCAGCCGTGTTTTCCCGTTCCACAGCAAGGGACGGGTTCCCCACCGTTTCTGTACGCATAGTCCTGAAGCCAGATTTCTGGGAATACAAACTGGCGTATGCGTTCGGCCGCGCAGATGCCAAAGTTGGCGTTTACACAGCCTCTGGCAGCCCTTTGCTGCCTCTTGCCGACCTGGACAGCGCCGAAAATGCAGTTTTGACGGAAAGCATTGCAAACATGGCAGCCGATGCGGCAGCGTTGCACACCCGGAGCCTGCGAGCTGACGGGGCGCGGTCCATGCTCACCTTGCAGCAGGCGGCCGCGCCCTTTCTGGTGG
>JASGGT010000055.1:0-16094 GCA_047602655.1 Desulfovibrio sp.
TTTAGCGACCTGATGGGCCATGCGGGAGCCATCCTTTGCGATCAAGAGACCGGGGTGCTGTTTGGAGCAACTGATCCTCGCAGCGACGGATTGGCTGCTGGTTATTGACCCAGGAATGCAGGCAATCTTTTTCTGTGGCTTTTGCCGCTGAATCGTGATTATATACTGCAGGTTTTTTATGCCTGTCGGCAGTTCTGTCCGAGCTGGTTTAATGGAGAAGCGTCGCAGGAAGCACAGCTGGCTGCAACGATGAAGACCGTGATTCCTCATATTCTGTCAACCGCGCGGACCCAAGGCCTACCAGTCCGTAGAATGCCACAACATCCTTAAATAGCTTTATATTTTTTAAATTTTCTGCCACAGCACGGGCGATAGAGCCACATTACTCCCGCAAAATCGACAAAAAAGTATTTTTTTACCTTGAAAACAATTTTACCTGACTAAACAGATAGTTAGTCATTCCAGCAATATACTTTACTCGCTGCAAGCATGGCATCTACAGCTAGAGGCCTCGTTGCGCCCAAATGCAGCCCGCCAGGGCATGCGAAAAAAACTTTTTTAATTCAGCATATTACCTTCACATCTCTTTTGAATATCTAACAGATTTTTCCATCATGGTATCGTATTTGACTTGCGATACCACATATGCGACAAGGTTCATGCTCTCGCTATCGTTTTATTTTTTCACTGTTTTATAGTGGTTATGCGCAAAAAAGCTACCAAAATGTATTTTTTGTGCGGCTAGATTTTTAAAATTCTGTTTTTTTCCAGCAACTTAGCAAAACGGAATATTTTTTGCTTTGTTCAGCCTTACCGTATTTTTGGTACACCCCTGTAACTGCACATAAAACTCGGGAGGCCTTCATGAATTTGCTGAAAGTAGCGTCAGTTTGCGCCCTGTCTCTCTTTGTGGGGCAAGCGGCCATGGCCGCAGAAGCTCCGATCAAAATCGGGTTCCCCATCCCGCTTACCGGTGAAATCCCCAAGGTGGGCGAAGGTTCCAAGTATGCGGCCGAGATGCTGAAGGAAGAGATCAACGCCAAGGGCGGGCTGAAAGTGGGCGACAAAATGTACCCGCTTGAATTCATTTATGAAGACAATGAATCCAAACCCGAGTCTGCCGTTAACGTTACCCTGAAGCTCATTGAGCGCGACAAGGTCATGGCCATCGTCGGCCCCCAGTCTTCGCGTCAGGCCGTGCCTGCGGGCGCTGTTGCCAATGACGAACAGGTGCCCATGATTACCCCCTGGTCCACCAACCCCGACGCCACCAAGGACCGCCCCTGGGTGTTCCGCGGAGCCTTCCTCGACCCCTTCCAGGCTCCTGTGGCCGTGGACTTCACCACCAAGAAGTTCAACGCCAAAAAGGCAGCTGTTCTGTTTGAAGTATCCAACGACTATTCCAAGGGTCTTGCCGACAACTTCAAGGAAGCCTTTGAAAAGACCCACGGCAAGGGCTCTGTGGTGGCCATGGAATCGCACGGCCCCAAGGATCAGGATTTCTCTGCCCAGCTGACCAAGATCATCGCGGCCAAGCCCGATTTCATCTTTGTGCCTGAAAACTACAGCTTTGCGGCCCTTATTGTGCCCCAGTCCCGCGACCTCGGCTACAAGGGCCCCTTCATGGGTTCCGACGCCTGGGGTTCCGCCGAGCTCTTCAACCTCTGCGGCAAGGATTGTGTGGATCAGTACTTCTCCACCCACTACACCGCCGAGGGCGCTACCGGAAAGACCAAGGAATTCATCGACAAGTACAAGGCCAAGTACGGCTATGTGCCCGATGACGTCGCCGCTCTGACCTGGGATTCCATCAATATCGTGCTTCAGGCCATCCAGAAGGCCGGCAAGATTGATCCCGACCTCAAGAAAGAACGCAAGATCATTCGCGACAACATGGCCGGCATGGCCAACTTTGACGGCATCACCGGCAGCATGAAGTTCGACGAAAACCGCGACCCCATCAAGTGCGCGGTTATCGTGCGCGTGACGGAAACCGGCGCGTTCGCCTTTGTGGAATCCGTCTGCCCCAAGTAGCAGATCTTGGCTCTGCCGCGCGGCCCAACCCACAGGAGGCCGCGCGGCGGCATAAGGATATTTTGCGGTCCGCATGCAGACCGCACGTTGACAGGAGCAGCTTTATTGCCGTTACCCGCGTCCGCACTGCCAGGGCAGTTTGGTAATCCGCTCTAATCAGGAATGGTTTTTTGCGTTTTTCTGGCGTAAAGGCGTACGAAGCCGAGGCATGCGTACGGCCGCCCGGAACCAGAGATTTGCCGGAACACCGGCGTAAACGAGACTCGCAGAATTCGCACACTGTAACCGTCAGCATTTTTGGGTAGCCTATGGACTTTCTGCTGCAACAGACCCTCAACGCCTTGCAATGGGGCAGCTTTTACGCCCTCATCGCCTTGGGCTACACCTTGGTTTACGGGGTGCTGCGCCTCATCAACTTCGCCCACGGCGATATTTTCATGGTTGGGGCCTACATCTCATTTTTTGTGGCCACGTATCTGATTTCTTCCGACGGGCTTGGCCTCTCGCAGCCAATGACGCTGTGGCTGACCATTGTTCTGACCATGGGCCTCACGGCCCTTGTAGGCGTGACGCTTGAGCGCATTGCCTACCGGCCCCTGCGCCGCAAGGGCGCGCACAGGCTCTATGTGGTCATTACCGCACTGATGTGCGGCCTTATCCTGGAAAACGGCAACCTTGCACTGCTTGGGGCAACCAAGCGCAAGCTGCCCGAGCTTATCGACAAAACAGTATACTCCATCGGGCCGCTGGTCATCACCAACCTGAAAGTCTGGGTTATTGTTGCTGCGGTGCTGGTTTTTCTGTTCTTGCAGACCATTGTCACACGCACCAAGGTGGGCATGGCCATGCGGGCTGTTTCCTGGGATCGCTTTGCCCTGCCGCTCATGGGTATACCGCTCGACAGCGTCATTGTGGTCACATTTGTGCTTGGCTCTGGCATTGCCGGGCTTGGCGGCATGCTGTTTGCCATGTGTTACCCCAACCTTGAGCCGTACATGGGCGCCATGATCGGCTGGAAGGCCTTTATCGCGGCGGTTGTGGGCGGCATTGGCGACATACGCGGCGCATTTGTGGGCGGCTTTATGCTGGCCTTTGTAGAAATCATGGTGGTGGCCTTTTTGCCGTCCACCTATATGGATCTGTTTTCTTTCACCATCCTGCTGCTCATCCTGTGGGTGCGGCCCACGGGCATTTTCGGCATGCCGCAAACGACCAAAATCTAGCCGGAGTGTCTGAATGCTGCCTCTTTTTGTACAAACGGTTCTTGCGATTCTGGGCGTGCTCTGCTTCGGCTATGCCATCAAACGGGCTGTCAAACAGAAGAAGATTGACTGTCTTCTGTTCCTGCTCGGCGGGTTGGTGCTTGTTTTTGCCGAATATTTTTCGTGGATTGACGGCTACTGGCTTTCGGTCATCAAGTTCATGGGCCTCAACGTTATTTTTGCCACCAGCCTGAACCTTGTGAACGTCTACATGGGCGAATTTTCCTGTGGTCACGCGGGCTTCATGTGCGTGGGGGCCTATGTGGGCGGGCTTATCTCCATCATTCTGTTCACCAAGAACAAAATGTTGGGCGCTCCCCTGCTGCCGCCCGAGCTTGCGCCCCTGCTCTTTCCCCTGGTGCTTGCCGCAGCGGGCGGCGTGGCTGCCCTCTTTGGCCTGCTTGTGGCCCTGCCCTCGTTCAAAACCCGTGACGACTATCTGGCAATCATCACCATTGCCGCCAACTACATCATCATTTCGCTCATCATCAATATCGACTTTGTGGGCGGCCCGCGCGGCCTTACAGGCATGCGCGGCGTGGTGCGCGCCATGGAAAGCGTGGCCGACATCCCCTGGATGATGATCTGGATGCTGCTTGGCGTGATGATCACCACCATGATGCTGTACCGCCTGGTAAACAGCACCCTGGGCAAGGGCATACCCGCAGTGTGCCAGAACGAAGTTGCCGCGGAGATCATGAGCGTCAACACCAAGAAGGTGAAGCTCGTGGCCTTTATGGTTTCAGCGGGCATTGCCGGTGTGGCGGGCGCGTTGTACGCGCACATGTTCAGCTCCATCTAAGCCAACAGCTTTGGCATCATGAAGTCCACCGAGGCCATGGTCATGGTGTATCTGGGCGGTATGGGTTCGCTTTCCGGCTCAGTGCTGGCTGCCGTGATGTTCACCCTGCTGATCGAGCTTTTGCGCTTTGCCCTGCCTGCCATGAGCGATCTGGCCCACATGCTCCCCTTTGTGCCCAATTCGTTCAATATCAGCCAGGAATGGAAGTGGGTCATCATCCCGCTGATTCTCATTCTGCTCATGCAGTTCAGGCCCGAGGGCCTCTTGGGCAACAGGGAACTGACCGATGTGTTCCCCAAACTGAAACGGCTGGTAAGCTTCGGCAAGCGCGACTAAAGCAATTGCCGGCCCCAGGGCGGCGCATCCTGAAAGCGCCATTGATACAGACACAACCAGAACGAGTGGGGGCTGACCTTGGCACTGCTTGAAATGAAAGAAGTCACGCAACGCTTTGGCGGGCTGATTGCGTTAACAGATTTTTCCATCGCCGTGGAAGACCATTCCCTTGTGGGCCTCATCGGCCCCAACGGCGCGGGCAAAACCACGGTGTTCAACCTGGCCTCCGGCTTTTATCACGCCACTGAAGGGCAGATAATCTTTAACGGTCATACCTACGACACTCGCCTGGAGCCGCATCAGGTTACGGCCATGGGCATGGCCCGCACCTTTCAGAATATCCGCCTGTGGAACGACATGACGGTGCTCGACAACATCTGCGTGTCGCAATACCACCGGCTGGGCTACGGGCTGGTTGACGCGTGGCTCTGCAACGAGCGCTACAGCCGCGAAGAAAAGCGCGTCCGGCAAAAGGCCGCGAAAGATTCTTGAGATCATGGAACTGGCCGATGTGGCCAATGAATTCCCCAAAAACCTACCCTATGGCCTGCAACGCAGGGTGGAGCTGGCCCGCGCCCTTTCCACCGACCCCAAGCTGCTGCTGCTTGACGAACCCGCCGCTGGCCTGAACTCCTCGGACGTGGACGGCCTCATCAAGCACATCCGCTGGATATTTGACGAATTCAAAATCGCCATCTGGATGATCGAGCACCAGATGAAAGTTGTGATGTCGCTGTGTCAGCACATTACAGTGGTGGAATTTGGCAAAACCATTGCCAAGGGCACGCCGCAGGAAATTCAGTCCAACCCCGATGTCATCAAGGCCTACTTGGGCGACGAGAACGTGTGATGCTACTGGAAGTTGAAAATCTCTACGCCGGCTATGGCAAGATTGAAGCCCTTCACGGCATTTCATTTCACGTGAACAAGGGCGAAATAGTCACCCTCATCGGGGCCAACGGCGCTGGCAAATCCACCACGCTCAAGGCCGTCATGCGCCTCACGCCGCCGGAATCGCCCACTGTCATCAGCGGCGACATCCGTTTTAACGGCGAATCCATTTTGAAGACAGAGCCTCACCATGTGGTGGCCCGCCTCAAGATGGACCTTGTGCCCGAAGGCCGCCACATTTTCGGTAACCTCACGGTGAACGAAAACCTCAAGCTGGCTACCTGGACGCGCAAGGACAACAACATCCAGCGGGATGTGGACAAGGTTTTTGAGCTTTTTCCCCGCCTTAAAGAACGCATGCACCAGCGCAGCGACACGCTCTCTGGCGGCGAACAGCAAATGCTGGCCGTGGGCCGCGCGCTTATGACCAACTGCTCGGTGCTGCTGCTGGACGAGCCCTCCATGGGCCTGTCGCCCCTGCTGATGTACGACATGTTCCGTACCTTCAAGCAGCTCAACAGCGAAGGTCTGACCGTTGTGGTTGTGGAGCAGAACGCCCGTCTGGCGCTCCAGGTGGCGGATCGCGGCTACGTGCTCGACACTGGCAGCATCGTGGCGGAAGGTTCCGCCGCCCATCTGGCCGATACGCCGGAAATCAAGGCAGCCTATCTGGGCGCATAAGCCCGCCCTGACGCAATTATCACCAATGACAAAGCCCCCGTTGAAAAACGGGGGCTTTGTGTTTTGCCGTGGGCAGTACTGAAGCTACCTGGCAGCGGCAACCATTGCAGCGCCTATGCGGCGGGCCTGCTCCAGATCCTGCGGAAAATGCGCGTCGCGGTAAGCGGCTTTCTCCGGCTCGGAGAACCGTTCGCACTTGTACTTGCTGTAGTCGTCAAACTGGTAGGTATTGTGTGCATGCAGCACCTGCGGTTCGCCAAAAAGGCGGCCCACAAAGGTTTCCATGCCCTTGAGGTTCTGGAGGTAGCCGTACTGCTCCATTTCTTCGCTGCTCACGTTCATGGGGTAGATAAAGGCCGTGGGCATGCGCTTGGGCGCAAGCGAACTGTAGTCTTGTCGTACACAAAGAAAGGAAACAACAGGCGCTCCAGAAAGCTGCGCAGCATACCAGTGACATTGCCAAAATAGATGGGGCTGCCCAAAATGAGCCCGTCCGCCTGCGAGAGCTTTTCCAGCACCGGCCCCAGATCGTCCTTGACTGCGCAGTGCCCGTAGCTCTTGCCGCCCACCCGCTTGCACGAAAAACAGCTCACGCAGCCCTTATAGTTGAGGTCGTAGAGATGGATCATCTCGGTTTCTACGGTTTCGCTACAGGGTGCGGCTGCCGCGCCGTCCAGAGCCGCCTGAAGCAGCTTGGCGGTATTGAACTTCTTTCGGGGACCACCGTTTATGGCGTAAATTTTCATTATATCCTCCTGCGGGAATTAATTGATGACAAGGGCCTTCTTGACCACCATGTATACCTGCTTTAATATCATTATCACAAGTACGCATTTTTTTCTTCCCTACTTTTTGCGAGCATACCATGACAAAATCTTCTTCACACACCGCCAGCTGCCTGTACGATGACAAGGCAGAATGCCCCATCCTGCACGTTTTCAAGTGCATTGGCGGCAAGTGGAAACTGCCCGTTCTGTGGCATCTGGCCGAAAAAGAGACCCTTCGTTACAATGAACTAAAACGCACTGTGCGGGGCGTCACCAACATGATGCTGACCAAGTGCCTGCGCGAGCTGGAAGATTTTGATCTTGTGCATCGCATGCAATACAACGAAATTCCGCCCAGAGTTGAATATTCCCTCACAGAGCGCGGCAAAACACTACTCCCGGCGCTGGAGGCGCTGTACGCCTGGGGCCGGGAGCATCTGGATTTTGCAAAAGATGCGGAAAAACTGGAAGCAGGTGATTGCGGCTGTCAGCCCCGCGCCTGACCAGATGCCTGACCAGATGCATGGCCAGATGCCTCGCCATATCTTTCGGCAAGTGCTTCTCCAGACGCTTCGCCAACAACTTCACCAGACGGTTCAGCCGGTGACTCCGCAGCCAGCTCGGTTGGCGGTTCGGCTGCCCGCGCGCTCACCGCGCCGCTGCGGCAGTTTCCACCACAATGCCGGTGATAATCAGCGCACCGCCCAGCAGGGTCGCCAGGGTCATCTGCTCGCCCAGAAGGGCCGCGCCAAACAGCACTGCCGCCAGAGGATTGAGCGCGATAAAGACGCCAGCGCGGGCCACGCCAATTTTCTGGATGCCATCGTAATACCAGATGTAGGCCACAGCGGAGCCAACTATGCCCAGATAGAGCAGACTGAGCATTTCGCCGCTGCTGAACCGCGCCAAGGCGGCAAAATCCAGCGCGCCCGTGCTGGCGGTATAGGCCGCAAGCATGAGGGTTCCGGCATAGATGGAGTACGTGACTGTGTGCAGCGGCCCAAGCTGCCGCACCACAGATTTGCAAAACACGCTGTAGGCGCTCCAGCTCAGCACGCAGCCGCCTATAAGCGCCTCGCCCAGCCAGCCGCTGCCGCCAGCCCCTGCCCGATGGGGATCGCCGCCGCCTACCACCAGAGCCACGCCGCCGAAACACAGGGCAATGCCAACCACTTTCAGCGTGGAAACACGCTCCGGTAAAAAAGATAGGCGATGAGGGCCATGACCGCCGGGTTCAGCGCCACAATCAACGCCGCGCGCGAAGCGCTGATATGTTGCAGGCCGCTGAAAAAGAAAAAGCTGTACGAAAATATGCCGCAAAATCCCAGCAGGGCCACAACCAGAGCCTGCCCCACCGTCACGCGACGAAAACCCTTGCCGGAAACCACAAGAAACAGGCTCAACGCCGCCGAGGCGAGCAAAAACCGCAGGCTGGCCGAGAACATGGGCGCAACGCCAGCCAGGCTTCTGCCCGCAATAAAAGTTCCACCCCAGGCCACGGCCACAAGGGCCAGCCGCACGTATACGGCGGCGTCCCCCGCGCGTTCTTTGGCAACACTCATTTCAATCCCTGACTTTGCTGAATTTCTGCGGTCAAAAGCTATTCACAGATTGCACCCATTGCACCTGCGAGCCAACATACATACACTTACGAGCATGTTTATTCATAGAGAAATGAGCAATAACTCATGGTAAATCGCAATGACGCTGACCCAGCTTGAAATATTTTCCACCGTGGCCGCGCGCCGCAGCTTCACTGCTGCTGCCGTGCAACTGGGGATTTCGCAATCCGGCGTATCCCACGCCATTGAAGCGCTTGAGCAGGAATTTGGCGTGGCCCTGCTGCGGCGCGGCAAAAATCTGGAGCTTACGGATGTGGGCGCTCGCCTGCTGCGTCAGGCACAGGCCATGCTTGGGCTGGCGGAATCCATGCGACAGGAGGCCTCTGACGCGCGCGGCATGAAGCGCGGCACGTTGCGCATCGGGTCTTTTGGCCCCACGGCCTCGCTGCGCCTGCTGCCTCCGGTGCTTGAAAAATTCAATGAGGTGTACCCCGGCATTGAAATCCACGTGGATGAGGGCCCGGACGGAGAGGTGGCCCAATGGCTCGCAGACAATCGCGTGGACATTGGTTTTGTGACCCTGCCGGATGCCCGGTTTGACACCTTTCCCCTCATGGAAGACCAGCTGGTGGCTCTGCTGCCGCTGGAGCATCCACTGGCCAAGAAAAACGCCGTCACACTTGAGGAACTCTGCGCCAGCCCCTTTGCCATGACCAGGGCCGGGTCTGAAGACATTATCGGCGGTCTGTTCCGCACATTGCGCCTGCGACCCAATATCCGCTGGCGGTCATTGCAGCTAGTGAGCACCATCGCCGCCGTTGCGCGGGGCGAGGCCGTGAGCATTGTGGCGGAATCCGCCCTGCCGCCAGAGGAAACGCCGGGCTACGTCAAAAAATCCCTCCGCCCTGCGGCACGGCGGCAGGTGGCCCTGGCAGTGCCGGACGCGCGCCGCATGTCGCCCGCAGCGCGGGAGTTTATCCGCATGGCGCAGGAGGTTTTTCCGCATCCTGCGCACTCAGCCGCAAGGCCGACAACACGATAAAATTGCCTGTTCCCCGGCAAACGGTATAGACTGCATCAAAAGCACGGCTTCGCACAACAGAGGGGGTTCACCATGCATGTTCTCATTCTGGGTGGCACAGGCTTTGTGGGGCGATACATGGCAACGACGCTCATGCGCCAGGGCCTGACCGTAAGCGTGGTTTCACGCAGGGCGGGCAAGGACGGCAACGGCCCGAGGCGCGTGGTCTGGAACGGCTGGGATGGTGCTGCCCTGGCCGGATTGCTGGACGGCATCGACGCCATCATCAATCTGCAAGGCGAGAATATTGGCGGAGGCCGCTGGACGCCGGAGCGCAAGCAGGCCATTGTGAACAGCCGGGTAGAAACCGGGCAGGCTTTGTGCGTTGCCCTGCGCCTGCGCAAGGAGCAATCCCAGCAAGCGCCTGCAACCCTCTTGCAGGCTTCGGCAAGCGGATACTATGGCCTATGGCAAAACAACGCGCCTGCCTGCGATGAGGCTGCGCCCTCCGGCACGGGATTTCTGGCCGAAACCTGCCGCCAGTGGGAGCAAAGCACTGTGCCCGTTGAAGCCTTGGGCATCCGCCGTTGCGTGCTGCGCTTTGCCCCGGTGCTGGGCAAAAAGGCCGATGGAACCCCCGGCGGATTTCTGGAGCGCATGCTGCCGCCCTTCCGCATGTTTGTGGGCGGGCCGCTGGGCTCAGGCAAACAGCCCTTCTGCTGGACGCACCTTGAAGACGTAACCGGAGCCGCCGCCCTACTGCTGCAAAGGCCCGACCTTGCGGGCACGTTCAACATCTGCGCGCCGCGCACCCCCAGCATGAGCGAATTCACCCGCGCTCTTGGCAAGGCCTGCGGCAGGCCCTCGTGGCTGCCCGTACCCGCACCGATACTGCGCCTGATGCTGGGGCAGATGGCCGATGAGCTGCTGCTCGCAGGGCAGAATCCTGTTCCGGCGCGATTGCAGGCTGCGGGCTACGCCTTTCGCCAGCCGGATCTGGATTCGGCCCTGCGGAGCGTGCTGCGCTAGGGCCGCACGAAACGCAGTGCGTCACAACGTGGCGTGGATGCAGCCGAAAATCGCTTCGGCTGCATGAAGACGTTGAAATGTGAATCATTTCAACGGTAATCTGCTCTATATGCGTGTGCCCGCTCTCGCAGTCGCCAGAGCGATTTCAACATGAAACTGCTCGAAAGTCACCCGTTTTTGCGCGTTCCACAGCGTTCTGTAGCCGAAGTAGAGCGAACAGAAACAGCACAGGCACACGCAGGCGCAAATGGCCACCATGATGGTTATCTGGTACAGAATGGCTGTGGTGGGCGCGGTGCCGGAAAGAATCTGGCCTGTCATCATGCCGGGCAGCACCACTATGCCCATGCCCAGCATGGAGTTGAGCGTGGGCACGAGCGCGGTTTCCAGCGCCTGGCACACAAAGGGAAAGAGCACCTTTTCCGGCGTAGCGCCAATGTTCAGCAGCGCCTCTACGCGCGCCCGCTGTCCCTCAAGGCCGTTCCAGAAGGACTTGAGGCCCAGCGAAACGCCCGTCAGCGCATTGCCCATGAGCATGCCGCTGATAGGGATGAGGTATTGCGGATCAAACACGCTCTGCCCCACAATACAGGTCACGAAAAATACGATGATGCCCAACCCGCAACTGGCAATTGAAACGGATACGATTACCCGAAAACGCGAATTGAGCCTTTTGTTGCGCGAAAGCACCAGATAGATGGTAAAAAACACCAGTATGAGCAGATAGCCCATGGTGAGCAGCGGGTGCGGATGTTCGAAAAGAAAAGTCAGCGCATAGCCTGCGGCAATGAGCTGCAGGGTCATGCGCGCACTTGCCAGCACCAGCAATTTTGTCTGGTTGATGCGGCATTTTTTCATAACTGCCAGCACTACCAGCAAGAGCACATAGACGAGCAAAAACGAGCCTAACTGAATCTGGGCAACGCCGTTCATGGTTATTCCGCCTCTGCCCGCAGGCTGATGATGTTTTCCGCATGCCGCTCTGTCAGGGCGGGATCATGGCTCACGGCTACCACGGTCATGGCGCGCTCGCGGCAAAAGGCCAGCACCTGAGCCATAAAGCGCTCTGCCGTTTCCTGATCCAGGGCCGAGGTGGGTTCATCCAGCATCAGCACCTTGGGCAGGAATGAAAGGCAGATGGCCAGAAACACGCGCTGGCGTTCGCCGCCGGAAAGATGCACGCAGGGCGCATCCAGCGGGAAATTGGCGCAGCACAGGCGCAGGAATTTCAGTTTGTCTTCCGCCGCAAGGTTGGCGGATTCTCTGGCTTCGCAAAATGCGTCAAAGTTTTCGCCCACGGAGCCGTCAAAAAGAAACACGGATTGCCCTGCCAGCAAAACCTCGCGCCGCAGGACAATACTGTCGATGTCGGCCATATCCTGGCCCTGATACAGCGCAGTGCCCGCCGTGGGGGCCAGAGTTTTGTTGAACAGCCGCAGCAGCGTACTTTTGCCGCAGCCGCTGGGGCCGCTGATAAATGTGGCCTTGCCCTCTTCGATGTCCAGATCCCTGTAGGATATCTGGCCATAGGCAAGACCGCGTGTCTGTATACAGGACATAATTTCTCCTGATGGCTGACGTGGTGCAGGACTATTCCGGCGTAGGCCATCCTACAGAGGAGCGCGGCAAGGTCAACAGCCTGTAGATGTTTTGTGCCGCGCTGCAGAATTTTTTTGCATCTGCGCCAGAATCCTCATCCCTTGCGCGGGGCGGCTTCTGGGCGGTTTTTTTCAGTCAGGCCGCCGTCTGCCGCAATCTGGGGCTGATGGGGCATTGTGCATTGGCGTGTATGAGGCTATGGTACGCTACCAAGTAATTTTTTATGTACAGGAACAGCATGTCCCCATCGTTCGAAGATTTTCATTTGTCCCCGGAATTGTTGCAGGCCGTCAAGGATATGGGTTTTGAAGAACCATCTCCTATTCAGGTGCTTGCCGTACCCTTTCTGCTGACTGGCCGCGACGCGGTAGGTCAGGCCCAGACCGGCACCGGCAAAACAGCCGCCTTTGGCATGCCCATTCTGGAAAAGCTCACCCCCACAAGGGCGGTGCAGTCGCTGGTGCTTTGCCCCACGCGCGAGCTTGCCATCCAGGTTGCCGAAGAACTCAGCAAGCTGGCCGCCCGCAAGCGTGGCGTTGCCATTTTGCCCATATACGGCGGTCAGGCCATTGAACGCCAGCTCCGCGCTCTTGAACGCGGCGTGCAGGTGGTGGTAGGCACCCCCGGCCGCGTTATGGATCACCTCCAGCGCGGCACCCTCCGCCTTGGCGGCGCAACCACCATTGTGCTTGATGAAGCCGACGAAATGCTCGATATGGGCTTTCGCGAAGATATAGAAGCCATTCTGGAGCGGGTGCCCGCTGAATGCCAGCGCGTGCTTTTTTCGGCCACCATGCCCCCGGCTATTTTGCAGTTGAGCAAACGCTTTCTGCGTGATCCGGAAATGCTGGCCATTGCCCAGAAAACCCTGACCGTGCCCGCTATTGAGCAGGTCTATTACGAAGTGCGCCCCCATCAGAAGATGGACGCGCTGTGCCGGGTGCTGGACGCCCAGGGATTCCGCAAGGCCCTGGTGTTCTGCTCCACCAAGCGCAGCGTGGACGAAGTGACGGCCCACCTGCAACAGCGCGGCTATCAGAGCGACGGCCTGCACGGCGACCTTGCCCAGTCGCAGCGCGACAGGGTCATGCAGCGTTTTCGCGGTGAAGGGCTGGACATTCTGATCGCCACGGACGTTGCCGCGCGCGGCAATTACGTGGACGATTTGGATTCCGTGGTCAACTACGACATTCCCCATGACGCAGAGCGCTACGTGCACCGCATTGGCCGCACCGGGCGCGCTGGCCGCGTGGGCAAGGCCTTTACCTTTGTGACCCTGCGCGAGCAGCACAAGCTGCGCGATATTATCCGGCACACCAAGGCCCGCATCCAGCAGGAACGCCTGCCCTCGTTGCGTGACGTCGCCAACATCCGCACATCGCGGCTGCTGGACGAAGTGCGCGCCACGCTGACCGCCGGGGCGCTGGAAAGCTGCATGCAGATGGTTGAAGACTTTTTGTCCGAACAGTTTGCCGACGATGTCATCACCAGCCGCGATGTGGCCGCAGCCCTGCTCAAGCTGCTGATGCAGCGCGATTTTGGCGATGCCACCAACGTGCCCGAAGAAGACCCCCTGGCCGAAGCACCCCGCCGCTTTGGCCGTGATGGTCGCGATGGTCGCGACGGGTTCCGTCAGGGCGACCGCGATGGCGCGCGTCCGCGCCGTAACGATGCCCCCATGACCCGCCTGCACATCAGCGTGGGCCATGCCCACAAGGTTTCGCCCGGCGAAATGGTGGGCGCCATCACGGGTGAATGCGGCATTGCTGGCCGCAGCATCGGTGCCATCAGTATTCAGAAGCATTTCAGCCTTGTTGAAGTGCAGAGCGAGTTTGCCGATGACGTACTGGCCGTTCTTAACCGGGGCGTGTTCATTGCCGGTACGCGTGTGACCGCCAAGCTCGACACTGGCGGCGGTTCGTTCCAGCGCAAGAGCTTTGGCCCCGGTGCCCGCGCACCGCGTGGCCCCCGGCCCGGATACCCTGCCCGCAATCAGCGCGATGGCGGCGGCAACGGTGGCGGTGGCGGCAAGCGGTTTACACACCCCGACAAATGGGGCAGGAAACCGCGCGGCGCTGAAGACGACAGGGATTAATCTTTGTTGATAGCAAAACGGCCCGTTGGCTCACAGAGTCAACGGGCCGTTTTTATTTCATCTACATGCCGCGTCAGCCAGACGGGGGTAAGGTGCCGTCTTCTTGCATACGCAGAACATCGGGGAAATTCACGGACGGCCCTCCCTTTTTCCCGATGAAGCCCGCTCAAATGAACTTATCCAAAACTTATCCCTAAACAAAAAAGGGCTTACGGAGATTATCCATAAGCCCTTGAAATATATGGTGGGTCGTGCGGGGATCGAACCTGCGACTCTCTGCTTAAAAGGCAGATACTCTACCTACTGAGTTAACGACCCGTAGAGACGCGGAATATAGCGACAGCCTTAGCAACTGTCAAGCGCGTCTTGCGACAAAATGCCGATCAAGCCCATATTTGCTCAAAAAACCGCTACGCGCCCTTCTTTTCCAGCTTGGCCCAGGTGTCGCGCAGCGTGGTTGTGCGGTTGAACACGGGCTTGGCATCGGTGCTGTCCTTGTCCTTGCAGTAATAGCCAAGGCGCTCGAACTGCATCTTGTCGCCAGCCTTGAAGGTAGCCAGGGCAGGTTCCAGCAGGGCCTCCACCTTTGTGAGCGATTCGGGATTGAGGTTATCCAGAAACGTCTTGCCCTCGGGCGCGGCATTGGGGTTTTCCACCGCAAAAAGCTGATCGTACAGGCGCACTTCTGCGGGGATGGCGTGAGCCGCCGACACCCAATGGATGGTTCCCTTCACCTTGCGGCCATCGGGGCTTTGCCCGCCCTTGCTTTCGGGGTCGTACACGCAACGCAGTTCAACCACGTTGCCAGCTTCGTCCAGCACGGCCTCGCGGCAGGTGATAAAATAGGCGTAGCGCAGGCGCACTTCCGCACCTGGGGCCAGCCGATGAAACTTCTTGGGCGGTTCAAGGCGGAAGTCGTCCCGCTCAATATACAGCTCGCGCGAGAACGGCACCTTGCGGCTGCCATAGGAGGCATCTTCCGGGTGGTAGGGCATGTCAAACTCTTCCACCTGGCCTACGGGATAGTTCTCAATAACCACCTTCACGGGGTCGAGCACGGCCATAACGCGCGGGGTATGCTCGTTGAGATACTCGCGCACGCAGAACTCGAGCATGGAATATTCCACGGTGGAGTCGGCGCGGGCCAGACCGATACGGGAGCAGAATTCGCGCAGGGCCTCGGGCGGAATGCCCCGGCGGCGCATACCGCTCAGGGTAGGCATGCGGGGATCGTCCCAGCCTGTAACGTGGCCTTCCTTTACAAGCTGGATGAGCTTGCGCTTGGAGAGCACCGTATAGGTGACATTGAGCCGCGCAAATTCGATCTGCTGCGGACGGTACGCGCCGAGGGTTTCGAGCACCCAGTCGTACAGTTCGCGGTTATTGATGAACTCCAGCGTGCAGAGCGAGTGGGTGATGCCCTCAATGGAGTCGGACAGGCAGTGGGTGTAGTCGTACATGGGGTAGATGCACCACTTGTTGCCCGTGCGATGATGCTCTGCATGGCGGATGCGGTACAGCGTGGGATCGCGCATGACCACGTTGGGCGAGGTCATGTCGATCTTGGCGCGCAGCACCTTTTGACCGTCGCCAAATTCGCCCGCGCGCATGCGGCGGAACAGATCAAGATTTTCGTCCACGCCCCGGTTGCGCCAGGGGCTTTCGCGCCCCGGCTCAGTCAGGGTGCCGCGATATTCGCGGATTTCCTCCGCCGAGAGGTCGTCCACATAGGCCTTGCCCATCTTGATGAGCTGCTCGGCGTAGTTATAAAGCTTCTCGAAGTAGTCGGAAGCGTAAAATTCACGGTCGTCCCACACGCCGCCAAGCCAGCGCACATCCTCGCGGATGGAATCAACGTATTCCGTTTCTTCCTTGGTGGGGTTGGTGTCGTCAAAGCGCAGGTTGCACAGCCCGCCAAATTCCCTGGCAACGCCAAAGTTAAGGCAGATGGACTTGGCATGCCCCAGATGCAGATACCCGTTCGGCTCGGGAGGAAAACGCGTGTGCACGCGATT
>JASGGT010000056.1:0-16065 GCA_047602655.1 Desulfovibrio sp.
CGCTCAGATAGATGCAGTTGCCGATGGATTTGCTCATCTTGGCCTTGCCGTCAATGCCGGGCAGGCGCAGGCAGGCGGCGTTCTGTTCCAGCAGTATCTGCGGTTCCACCAGGGTTTCGCCATAGGTGCTGTTGAACTTGCGCACGATTTCCACGGTCTGTTCAAGCATGGGCTTCTGGTCTTCGCCCACCGGCACGGCGGTGGCTTCAAAAGCCGTGATGTCTGCCGCCTGGCTGATGGGGTAGGTGAAGAATCCCACGGGAATGCTCTGCTCAAAATTTTTCTGGGCAATCTCTGCCTTGACCGTGGGGTTACGCTGCAAACGCGACACCGTGACAAGGTTCATATAGTGGAAGCTCAGCTCATAAAGCTGCGGCAACTGGGACTGGATGAAGATGGAGGACTTTTCCGGGTCAATGCCGCAGGCAAGGTAGTCCAGCGCCACTTCAAGGATGTTGTTGCGCACTTTTTCAGGATTGTCGGCATTGTCGGTCAGAGCCTGCGCATCGGCCAGCATGATGTAAATTTCATCAAATTTGCCAGAATTTTGCAGCAAAACGCGCTGTTTGAGCGATCCGGCAAAGTGACCGATGTGCAGTTTTCCCGTGGGGCGATCCCCTGTCAGAATGATATTGCTCATAATGTTCTGCGTATGCCCAGGGCAAGGGCATCAGGAACGCAGCCTCCATGCGTGAATTTTTTGCAGTGCGGAGCGGGCTTGCCCCACTTAATATGCAACCGTGCCGCAATGTTCGCACATTCGGCAGGGCGTAGGCGTTTTCGTATACACCAAGCATGCACGGGCCACAAGGGGCAAGGCCTGTAATGGCGAGACTCTGAAGTTTTAATTGGGAAATTATTCACTTGCGGGCGGCATTGCGCGGGCGTATGGTCTGGGCATCGGCAGCAGCGCACCGCGTGAGTGCCGACAAGATTTGCTGTTCTGTGATTTCATTGCGTTATGTGCATTTATAGGGTGTGTTCATGTAACGGGAGTGTGATCATGAAAAAGATGCTTTTTGCCGCAGCGCTGTGCTCACTGATGATTGCCGGAACGGCTCTTGCGGGCGAACCACAGCTTTACCCGAAGGATTCCTTGAAAACCTGGAACCGCGATAACGTGGCGGGCGGTCAGGGAACCTTGTTCGGTCAGTTTGGATTTACCCGCAACGATGCCTCCAAGGACATGGTTATCAAGGAAATCGGCTGGATGACCCTGCAACCGGGCGCTTCCATAGGCATGCACAAGCATGAAAACAATGAAGACGCATACATCATCGTTTCCGGCGAGGGCGTGTTCACCGACAGCGCGGGCAAGGAAACTCCGGTAAAAGGCGGCGACATCACCATCGCTCGTCCTGGCGATACCCATGCGCTCAAAAACAGCGGGAGCGTGCCGCTGGTATTTCTGGATGTGATCGGCCAGCGGTAGTGTTTTTTCGGCGATAGGGGCAAAGCCTGCCCCAAGGGGCTGTTTCTAACTAAAAGATTTTGCGCCGAGGACAAGGAAAACAGTGTTTTTTACGACAGGAGTGGACTCTTTCTGTCCATGACTGGAGTAAAAAACACTGGATGACGCAGTGATCGGCCAAAAGAATTAGTTAGAAACAGCCCCTGGTGGATATACCCATCGGGTGGACAAGGCAAAGCGGCGCGGGCCGCAGCCTTGAAAGCCTGATGGTTTTGTTTTGCGGGGCGGTTTGCACTCGGGCAGAGCGGATATGCATCTTCAAGCTTCAACACACCACCACGCAACCAGCGCTATTCGTTGGTTTTGTCCGTGGTCAGCAGGAATACCGCGCTGAGAACCAGTGCGCCGCCCAACCAGCCGGAAGCGCGGAAACTCTCGTTCCAGAACAGCCAGACCCACAGGGTGCCAAGCACTGGTTCCAGATGGCAGGTAACGGCGGCCCGCACAAGGCTGATGCGCTTCAGCCCTTGTCCGTAGCAGATGTAGGCCATGTAGCAGGTGAGCAACCCCAGGGAGAACAGCCAGCCCCAGGTGTCCGGGGCATGATCCATAGTGACCGGGCCGCTGATGCCCAGGGCCGCCACGCCCCCCAGCAGCATGAAGCCATAGATGCTGGCTGTGGAATAGCGGCGTTGCCACCAGCGGTAAAAGGGATAGTGCGTGGCGTAGCACAAGCCGGAGAGCAGGCCGAAACCAATGCCCGCAAGGGATGTTTCGCCCGGCAGGCTGCCGCCCGAAAAGCAGACCAACGCCGTGCCGGAAAGGGCAATGAGCACGGCCAGCGCCTTGCGCCGTGTTATGTGCTCGCCAAACAGAAAGCGCGAAAAAACAGCCACCCACACCGGGGCCGTATACAGCAGCACCACGGCGGTTGCGCCGCCGCTGAGCTTGATGGCCATTTGCATGGCTCCGAAAAATACCCCGACGCCCCATGCGCCAAAGAGCATAAATATCAAGGCATGACGCAAGGGAATGCGCAGCCCCCCTGTCAGAGCGGCATGCGCCATAAAAAAGGCGCAGCCTATGGCTGCCCGCCAAAAGGCCGTTTCAAGCGGTAATACACCCGCATACTGACAAAACTTGGAAGCAACGCCCAGCAGCGACCACAGCAGGGCCGCCAGCAAAATCCATACATAACCGTTGAACATGTTCTGCCGCATGATATTGGTGGAGGTGCAGGGTTGCTATCCAATGCCGAGCGCACGGCATACATGCCCTGCAATCTGCGTCTGATCTGTGGGCAGCGGAGCGTTTTTGAATCCTTCGCCCGAAAGCCACAGGGGAACCCGCCGGGTGGCTTCGCTGTTGTCATTGTGGCTGCCGTCGTCGTCCATGCCATGATCGCTGGTGACCAGCACCGCATAGCCTGCCGCCGTCCATTCCGGCAACCAGCGGGCCAGCAGGCCATCGGCCCTGCGGGCGGCATCCCGGTATTCCTTGCTGCCTGCGCCGTGCAGATGGCCCGCGTTGTCTATGCCCATGCTGTGCGCCAGCAGCAGATGCGGCTCATGACGCCGCCGCAGACAGGCCGCATCGTGAAAAAGCTCATCATCCGGGTAGGCATCGGTGCAGTAAAACAGGCCGTGGGCAATGGGCAGGGCCGCATCACTTGTAATTCGATCGCGCCCCGGCTCAAAGGGGGCCACGTTGCACAATTCACTCATCCAGTGGTAGGCCGCGGCGGCGGTGGTCAGGCCTGCGGCTTGCGCGCGGCTGAAAATGGTGGGTGCGGGGCAGAGCCGGGCATCGTCATTATGCACAATGCCGCTTTGCGCCGGGCGCAGACCTGTGAGCAGCGTGGCGTAAATGGGGCGGGAGAGCGGCGGCAGTTCGCCTTGCAACTCCGTATGGCGCGCCAGTCCCGCATCGGTGAGCGACTGCATGTAGCTCATGCAGCGGCGGGCCGTGGCGGCGGCAAGGCCATCCAGCAGCACAAAGACCACGCGGGGCATCACCAGTCTCCCTTGCCAGCCGGGCGGGGGCCGAAATCAAGGCCTGTGGCCTGCTCTCGCAGTTGGGCGGCGGTGAGTCCGCGCACCGCGTAATTGCGCGCCAGCCACGCCAGAAAATCATAAATTTTTTTGTACAGGGCATCAGCGGCTTTTTGATCGGGGATATTGGGCGAGCCGCCGGGCAGCATTTCTGACGAATGCCAGAACAGGCTCAAAACCCGCCCGCCGCGCGCCATGTGCAGGCGCGTAGCTGCCCGCATGACGGCGGCGCTGTGCCATACCGGATTGGGACTCAAAGCTCCCCAAAAATGAAAGGAATCGGCCCAGGCAGCGCCCCTGGCGCACCCATGCCACAGGCGCGCCAACGTGCGCGAAAGCGGAATCTGCGTAACCGGCGATTCCAGCAGGCCGGGGGCGTCCTCAATCCAGTACGGGTCGGAGGGCGCAAGAAAATGATCCGGCCCGTCATGGAAAACACGCAGGGGGCACACCGAACTGTCAAAGGTGATGCCTTCCTCCGCCAGCAGGGGGCGCACTGTGGATTTGAGATCCCAGCGTCCCATGCGGAAGCTGGTCAGATCCGCGCCCTGAAATACGCGCCCGGCATCCAGCAGTGTGCGCAGGCGCTGGCGCAGCAATTCTCGCGGCAGGCGGTCTGTGCGGATGGGCGGGCCCTGTTTTGGCGTGGCGGGGTGTGTCGTGTCATCCTCAAGTGGCGGCGTGCTCCAGTGGTGCAGGTGGGCGGCGATTTCCGCATCGCAGTGGTCGCGCATCCAGGCCAGATGCGAGCAGGCTTCTGCATTGGCAAAAACCGTGTGCGCGCAAAACAGCGTAAGCGGAAAGCCCAGTTCGCCAGTCAAGGGGGCAAGCCTGCGCAGCAGGGCCACATTGCGCACACCGCAGCCTTGCGCCGCATAATTGCCCGAAAACAGCCCCTCTTCTTCCACATCAAGGCTCACAATCACGCGCAGGGCGGGTTTGTCAGCCTGATTGTTGAAGGATGTATCGTTGGTGCAGTCAGTCATACCCCAAGTGTAAGCCCAAGCAGGGCGCATGGCAATGCGGGACACGCGCAAAGCGTTTTCCCCTGTTTTGCGGCATGGGTTGATGTAAAATAATTGCCTATATTTTTAATATATTATGCGAGCGCTGTCTGGGCACTCTTGCAAAACCGGGCGGAATGCATACAATAATCCATACGGCTGGGCGGCTTTTGTGACGTGACTTTCAGCCGCCCGGTTATCCGAAGGAGAAGCATGACCATCCCACAGCGCATCCTCTTTTTTATGGAGGATCTTTGTTATGGCGGTACGCAACGCCAGACCCTTGAACTGGCCCGCCGTCTGGATCGAACTCGTTTTACGCCGGTCATGCTTACGCTCACTGGTCCCACTGATCTGGATGAGGCCGCGCGGGATGCGGGCATAGAGCTGCACCACATGGGGCATGACCGCAAGGTGCCGCCCCTGTTTTTTGCTGCCCTGTATTCAAAGCTGCGCAGGTTGCAGCCAGATGTCATCGTGCCCTGCACGGCCCTGCCCAATATCTGGGGGCGTATCTGGGGGCGGCTGGGGTGGCTTGGCGAAAAATGCAGCCCGCGTATTGTGGGAACCTGCCGTGGCGGCGGTGGCCCCAAGCGGCAGCATGAACGGTGGCTTTGGCGGCTTACGGATCATATGATCTGCAATTCCGAAGCACTGCATGAAATTTTGCTGTATTTCGGCTTGCCGCAATCCCGCTTGAGCTACATCCCCAACGGAGTGGATACTGAATTTTTTGCGCCGTCCGGGGCTGCGCCCTCGATACGTGCGCCCGAGATTGTCTGTGTGGCGCGCCTTGCGGGCGACAAGGATCATCTTACCCTCATGCGCGCCTTTGAGATCGTGCTGCAACGCCATCCCTCGGCGCGTTTGCGCATTGTGGGCGATGGCCCGGAAGAAGCGAATCTGCACCAGTGGGCCAGGGAGCACGCTGCGGGAAGCAACGTGGATTTTATCCCCGGCGGGCTGGATATGCGCGGGCATTATGCCGCGGGGCGCATATTTGCGCTCTCCTCGGTGCGCGAAGGCCAGCCCAATGTGATTCTTGAAGCCATGGCCTGCGGCCTGCCCGTGTGCGCCACATCGGTTGGCGGCATTCCACGGCTGGTGGAGAACGGCCAGAACGGTTTGCTCTCGCATGCAGGCGATGTGACGGCCCTGGCGGAAAACTGCTGCCGCCTGCTTGAAGACGGTGCCTTGTGCGATGCCATGGGGCAGGACGGGCGTTTGCGCGTGGAGCGGGATTTTTCCTTCACTGCCATGGTGGAGGCGCATCAGGCCGTTTTTGCTGGCTTGCGCCGCAACTGACGGCTGAACTTGTCAACCAGTCTTCCGCACAAGTGCGGAAGGCGCAGGAATATATGGAATTAGATCAAAATTCACTGCGTGCATGCTCCAGGGCGGCACAGGCAACGCGGGCAATACGGCTCAGGCGCGCGCGGCTGAAATATGCAGTTTTGTGCCTTGCGGCGTTGTGCGTCTGCTTTTGCCTGATGACCGTGGGTGTTTTTGCGGCTCGCGCTGCCGAAGTCCAAGCCCATCCGGAACAAGCCTCCAGCCTTGCTGTGGAGCAGCGCAACGAACAGAAAGATACTCCGCTTTCTGCCGGGGATGCGGCAACGGCAACGCCGTCTGCTGCCAACACCCCTGTGGAAGTGCGCGAACTCTGGACAGGCTCGCTCTATTCATCAACATACCGTGTGGGCGTATGTGTTTCCGCTCAGGGAACAGTGCGCGGCGTGGTGCACCTGCGACTGTACAATGGCAAGGTTGACGTGTACCACATAGATGGAACGGTGCGTAATAATGATATTGAGGCGCACCATTCATCCGGGCATTCATTCAAGGGGCGTCTTGCTTCTGCCGATAGAGTCGAGGGCGTCATCAGCCTGAAGAACGGCATGAATGTGCGTCTGGAGGGCAAGCGCACCCACGATGCGCAGCTTGCGCCAGAAGACTGCGCTCCCTTGCCCCAATAAGAATTTGCGCTGCGGGCAAGCTGTTGTCTACACCATGCCGGCTTGCTTGCCTGAACATGCGTTTGCTGCAAGCGCTGCAAAGGGCCCCGCGCCCTGGCCGCCGATTGCTGATCCATCCAACAATAACATGAAGGAGTGCCTATGTTCTGGATATGGTTTTTGCTGGCCACCTCCCAATGCGCTCTGTTGTATATTCTGGCCCGCAGGGGCGAAAGCATGCCCCGCCGTATTGAGGAAGAAGCCGAGCCAACCGCGCCATACCTGAAGACAAATGGCCTTCGGTGGGCATGATTGTGCCTGTGGCCGGGCGCGATCCGCGCATGGAAGGCGCGCTGCGCAGCCTTTTGACCCAGGATTACCCCAGTTTTGTGCCCGTGCTCGTTACTGCGGAAGAAAATGAACCCGCAGCCGAGCTTGTGAGCAGACTCAAGCAGGATTTTCCCGCTTTGCGCCATGTGGTGGCAGGCACCGCCACGGGCTGCGGGCAAAAAAATCATAACAGCCTTCAGGGCATCGCCGCACTGGGCGATGAAGTGGACGTTTATGTGTTCTGCGACAGCACTCACATGGCGGAACCAGATTTTCTGCGGCATCTGGCAGCGCCCATGGCCAGGGGCGAGGCTTCGTTCAGCACCGGTTACCATGTGGTGGAGCCGCGCGACGACCAGCCCGTAACGCTGGCCTATACGCTGTGCGTCATGCTTATGCGCTACCTGCAAGCCATGTCTGCCTTTACCCAGTTGTGGGGCGGCGCTATGGCCATGACCCGCGCGGCTTACGTAAAATACGGCGTGGCGCAGCTGTGGCTTGAAAACGTGGTGGACGACTGCTCGCTCACAGCCCTGCTTCAGGTGCGCGGCGCAAAAGTGCGGCTCTGCCCCGGCGCATTGCTGCACACCGATGCCGTAAATCACTCCACGCCCGTCTGGCGGGCCTGGATGGACAGACAGGTGCTCTTTCTCAAATTTTGCATGCCCGGCCAGTGGAAGCTGCTGGGGCTCATGTGTGTGATGATGGCCCTGCCCATGGTGTGCGCGGCCCTGGCTTTTCTGGGCTGGATTGTAAACGTGGGCAGCGGTGCCGGCGTGTTGCTTGGCCTGTTCTGGCTGGCGGCGATGGTCAGCGCGCTGCATCTGTGGCGTGGTCTGCTTGCCAAACCCGTGCCTCTGTGGCGTTGGTGCATGGCTTTTGCGGACGCAGTGCGCATGTTCACTTCCGTTTACTGGCAGAGCATCAAGTCGTGGGATATTGTCTGGCACGGCATAAAGTATGAAGTCGGCAAGGGCGGAGTAGTGCTGCGCTCTGAACGAGTTAGAGCGGTTTACGCATGAAATAAGCTACCTGCTCTGCAAGGATTTTCCTGAAAATCCTTGCCGCGAAATGCGGGCAGGCGGGCTTTGCCTGCCGCAGGCGAGCATTTCAAGTGGCAACTGCTCCAGGGGCTGTTTTTACGTGTTCTTTTGCTCTCCGGCTCTATTACAATTGTTGTAAAAAAGTTTGTCAGGCATGGCGGAGAGCAAAAGAGCACTCGGGAAGACCAAGGAAGCGAGCGCGGTTTAGCGCTTGCGCCACCTGGCGAGCCCATGCCGCCCCCGCTGGGGAAATTCAGGTTTTGACATGTCCCCCTTGTGGCGTGTAGTATCTTTTGCCCTTTTGTCACGGATTGTACGCAACAGTACAGTGCGGGCAGCCCGACAGCAGGATGCGGCAATGGCGCTGCGCATGTGCGCGGCAGGAGCCATGGCTTTTTTTACCGTTTTTTTGTCAGAGTAGTGATTGCACCATGATTGCAATGTCAGACCTTATTCGCGTCAGCCTCCGGCAGGTTGTGCGCCAGCGCGGCTTCGGGGTGATGCTTTCCATCGCCCTGGGCATCACGGCGTTTATCGTCCTGGCGGTGCTTGGCCGCGAGATCCGCTACAAGGTAGGGCAGGACATGGTGCTTATGGGTGGCGTGAACGTCGTCCAGGTATACATGGATGATGCCCAGTACCCCGGCCAGCCCGACCGCGAGTTTTATCCTGAAACTGTGGAAGCCCTTTCCCAGTTGCCCGGCGTCAGCCTGGTGAGCAGAAACCTGCGCGACAATAAAACTTTCCCCATACGCGGCACAGGCGAGCGCACGCTGAATGTGGATTTTATCGGTATCGACCAGTATTTCGCCGAAGTCTATTCCATTGATCTTGTGGCCGGGCGGCTGCTCAATCAGGAAGATGTGGACTCTCACAGGCGCGTATGCCTGCTTGGCAGGGATGCGGCCAGAAATTTATTTGGTGGTCCGGAAGAAGCCATAGGCAAGCTGCTCTTTCTGGAGCAGGATGTTTTTGAAGTGGTGGGCGTTGTCAGCGGCGTCATGCTTGGCAGCTGGAGTCAGGGCGGCTTTTTGCCCTATACCACCATGGCCGACCGCAACTGGGGCCGGGGCAAGGTGCGCAGGCTCTTTATCCGCGCCATCGGCTGGGAAGACGTGCCGCCGCTTGTCAAAATTATTCCTCAGATAGTGCGCGAGCATCAGTCCGCCCCTTATATCGTGGTGCAGACGCAGGAAGATCAGCTCAAACGCATCAAAACCACCTTCATGTGGGTTGAAGCTCTGCTGTGGCTTGGTATTGCCGCATCGCTCATGCTGGGCGGTTTCGGCATCTGGTATGGCACATTTGCCGCAGTTCGGGCCAGAACTCGTGAAGTGGGCCTTAAAAAGGCCATGGGCGGCTCGGATGTAGATATCCTGGCGCAGTTTTTGGCCGAGGCTCTGTGCAAGTCGGTTGCTGGCGGCATATTTGGCATTCTCATTGGCTGTGCGCTGGTTGAGATCGGTTCTTTATCGCTTGGAACGGGCGTTTCGTATTCGCTGCTGTTTTTCAGCAGCTTGGGAAGCATCGTTTTTTCTGCCGTCATTGGCATAGCGGGCGGTCTGTTCCCCGCCATGCAGGCAAGCCGCATGGACGTGGTAACCGCTCTGCGATTCGAATAGCACACAATGCGCGGGTTGCCCCGCGTTGTTGCGGCTCTGCCGCATATGCACAAGGTGGATCATGGCACCCGTTATAGTCGCCAAAGATTTATATAAATGCTACGCTGGTTTTTCACCGGTGTTGCGTGGCGTGAATATTGAAGTTGTTCCCGGCGAGATGGTGGCCATCATGGGGCCTTCGGGCTGCGGCAAATCCACCATGTTGCACGTGCTGGGCATGCTGCACGCGCCTGATTCCGGCTCTTTGCAGATTCTTGGCAAGGATGTGCTGACGCTTGACCGTGAGCAGACTGCCAGTTTCCGCCGTGGCACCATGGGCTTTGTCATGCAGTCGAGCAACCTTTTTGACCACTCGACTGTGTTCGAAAATGTTGAATTTCCCTTGATATTCGAAAAGGTTCCGCCAGAAGAACGCTGGGAGCGGGTTATACGCGCTCTTGAGCTTGTGCGCCTTTCTGCGCGTGTGCACTACCGCAGCAACCGTCTCTCGGGCGGCGAGCAGCAGCGTGTGGCCATTGCCCGCGCCATGGTCAACAATCCGCGTATTCTGCTGGCTGACGAACCCACGGGTGCGCTGGACGCCAAAACCAGCCGCCTTATCATGGATAATTTCCGTTCGCTTTGCCATACTGGCGGCGTTTCCATGGTTATGGTCACGCATGACCCCAAGATGGCTGAATTTTGCGACAGCATCTACACACTCGAAGACGGCATTCTGCACTGCCGCCAGCGTAACCTGCCGCAGATGCCCGACACCATTTCGCACGATCTGCTTCGGGGCGTTGCCCCTGTGGTGCGCGGCGCCATGGTTGCCGAGAGCTTTCCCGAGGCCTCGGGCCAGTGCCTTATGGACGAGGCCCACCGCATGCACGCGGCGGGCCTGCTCACCCGTATTTACGCCATCCGCGATAACGGCCTGCTGGGCAATCCCGAGGGCTACGCCCTGCCGCTGGCAGTGCGGCGCATCGGCGCGTTGCGGGTGCTTGCGGCCTGCCTGGGCATGCTCAGGCTCATGCGCGGTTCTTCCTCCCAGTTGTGGGCGCTTTGGCGCAAACTGCCGGGGCGTGGCCGCTGGGGCAGCCGCTGGTGGGATCACCTGCGCGCATTTTGCGCCGGGGCCATGCTGGCGCGTTGGGGCCAGGAAGAAAAGATCGAATTTTTCTACGCGGCAGGGGCTCACGGCCCGGCAACCGCCAGCTGGGTTGCCTCGCGCCTTCTGCATGTGCCGTATGCTTTTGCCGTGCGCGCTCAGGATATGACTGAGCCCGGCCTTAACTGGGCCGCCAAGGCCGCCGACGCCGAATTTGTGCGCTGCGATACCGAGGCCACGCGTGAGGCCATGCTGCAATTGCTGCCCGAGATGAAAGACAAACTGCTCGTGCTGCGCGATCCCCTTACCCTCACGCCGCCGGAGGATATGGAAGAGCAGATGCCCGTGCCCGCGGGGGCCGATGCCGCCAATGATGCGGATAAGGCTGCGGATTTCAACCTGCTGGCTGTGGGCACCATTGCGCGCCGCAAGGGATACGATCTGCTGCTTCGGGCATGCCGCCTGCTGGCCGACAGAAATGTGAATTTTTCGCTCACCTTTGTAGGGCAGGGGCCGGAAAAGCTGCGTTTGCGCTGGCTTGTCTGGCGGCTTGGGCTTCGTGGTTCTGTGCAGTTTGCCGGGCAGATTCCCCATGAAAACATGGCGGATATGTACAACCGTGCGGATGTTTTTGTGGCTCCCGGCCGCAAGACCACCGGCGGAGAGGCCGACGGGGTGCCTTCGGCCCTGGTGGAAGCACTGGCCTTTGGTCTCGCAGTGGTTGCCAGCGATCTGCCGGGCCATGCGGAAGCCATCACGGACGGCGGCAATGGACGCCTGGTGCCGCAAGACAATGTGGGGGCGCTGGCCGACGTTCTGGAAGCTCTTGCCTCCCGTCCCGAGGAGCGCAAGCGCCTTGGCGATGCCGCCCGCAAGTCGGTAGTTACCCTTGTGGATGCAGACCGCACGGAAGCCCGCCTGACCGAACTGATCAAAAAAGCCTGCGGCAAGCCCTGAACCACGCCGGGAGAGCGTCATGAATTTTGACGGAATACGCATACTGGTTGTGGGCGATGTTATGCTTGACCATTACATTGCAGGCCAGGTCAAAAGGATTTCTCCCGAGGCCCCGGTGCCTGTGGTGTCTGCGGCAAAACGCTGGTCTGTGCCTGGCGGCGCTGCCAACGTGGCGCGCAACCTTGTGCGCCTTGGCGTTGATGTGGCGGTGGCTGGCGTTGTGGGGCAGGATGCCGCAGCCAGCGATCTGCGCGCGGCGCTCGCAACTGAGGGAATTGCGGACGGTCTGGCCGTTTCGCTCAGCCGCCGCACTACCTGCAAGACGCGTGTTCTTGCGCAGGGGCAGCAACTGCTGCGCCTTGACGAGGAGGTAAGCGCTCCGCTCAGTGCAGAAGAAGCCGAAGCTCTGAAAAATCAGATTCTTTCCCTGTTGCCGGGGCGGCATGCGGTTATTCTGTCTGACTACGCCAAGGGCGTGTTGCTTGAATCGGCCAGCGGCTGCAATTTATGCCAGATAATCATTGAAGATGCCCGCCGTCTTGGCATCCCCGTGCTGGTTGATCCCAAGGGCAGCGACTGGCGGCGCTACGCCGGAGCGCACTGCGTTACCCCCAATGCCGGGGAATTTGATGCAGCCTGCGGGCTGGACGCTGGCGTAAAGCTCAGCAGGCCCCGTCGCGAATCCCTTGCCGGGGATCTGCGCTCCCGCTACGGCATTGAACGCCTGCTCATAACGCGGGGACCAAAGGGCATGGCCCTGTTCACCCCCGACGCGGCGCCTGTTTACTGCCGCGCTGCAGTGCGCGAAGTGGCAGATGTTTCCGGCGCGGGCGATACCGCCATTGCCACTCTGGCAGCATGCGTGGGCAAAGGCCTGCCCTGGGCCGAAAGCATGCACCTTGCCAATGCGGCGGCAGGGGTTGCCGTGGGCAAAATGGGCACTGCGCCCGTGTCCATCGCAGAGCTTAACGAGGCGTTGCGCGAACAGGCCGACAACCCCAAGCTTTTTAGCGTTCAGAATCTTGTTGAAAAGATTGAGGAATGGCGCAGAAAGAACGAAACTGTGGTTTTTACCAACGGTTGCTTTGACCTGCTGCATCCTGGCCATATTTCCCTTATCCGGCAGAGCGCCGCTCAGGGCGACCATCTGATTGTGGGGCTCAACAGCGATGCCTCCGTGCGTCGTCTCAAGGGGCCGACCCGTCCCATCCAGAACGAGAACAGCCGCGCCCTGCTTTTGGCTGCTTTGTCAGACGTGGACGCCATTGTACTTTTTGACGAAGATACCCCGTTTGAACTCATCTCGGCCCTGCGGCCCGATGTACTCGTGAAAGGCAGCGACTATACCATTGATACTGTAGTCGGGGCCGATGTGGTGCAGCAGGGCGGCGGCAGAGTCTATCTCGCCCGCCTGGTAGACGGTTGCAGCACCACAGGCATAGTGCGCAAAATCGACAACCAGCGGGATGTCACCTAACCCCGCAGCCGGAGTTTTCAGGCCGTACATGCAACGTATTTTCGCAGCAGATATAGGTGGAACCAACGCAAGATTCGCCCTGTTTACTGCGCATGAGGGCAACCTCACGCTTATGTCTGCGGTGTGGGCAAAATCGGCTGATCTGGGCAATGCCCAGGACGTGCTGCAAGCCATGCAGCAACTTTTACAATCCCCCTTATCTGCGGGCGATGCGCTTGCCATTGCTCTGGCTGGTCCTGTGCAAGGCCTGCACGGCAAACTCACTAATGGTCAGTTGCGCGTAAACCTTGATGGTGCAGCGCAACAGCATAATCTGGCCTGCTGCCTGCTGCTCAACGATTTCAGCGCGCAGGCCTTTGCCACGCTGACGCCCTGCGGTGCTACTGCCGCACTTGTTCGCAACAGCACCCGATCCCTTGACGGTTTCTACGAAACCCGGGCCGTGCTTGGCGCCGGTACGGGCCTTGGAGCGGCCATGCTGGTGCGCGCGGGCGAGGCGGGCTCTGCTGGTAGCTGGCTGGCCGTGCCGTCTGAAGCCGGACATGCTGCCTTTGCCTTTGTTGGGCCGGAAGAGCAAGACTATCAAACTTTTTTGGGGCACGAACTGGGGCGAGATTATCCCACTGCGGAAAATGTGCTTTCCGGCGAGGGCCTCTCCGTGCTGCACTACTACCTTTCCGGCCAGTTTTTTTACCCCCCCGCAGTGGGCGCAGAGGCCCTGTCGCACGAAACCCCCACGCTATTGTGGTATGCCAGATTCTGGGGCCGTTTTTGCCGCCAGTGGATATTGACCACGCTCTGCCGTGGCGGGTTATGGATTGCTGGCGGCATTGCCGCCAAAAATTCCCTGTGCGTGACGCATCCGGCCTTTCTGCAAGAGCTTGGGCTGGTGCCCGATATCGGCGGCATTGCGGCTTCTGTTCCCATTTATCTTATCGCCGATGGAAACAGCGGCCTGTGGGGTGCGGCGCACGCGGCCCTGGAGCTTTTGTCCTGCCACATGCCCCGGGCTGTAAAAAGCCAGGCAATCACGCCCCCTGTCGACTGATGCAATTTGGGGTTACGCCTTGACGCTTTTCTGAAAGTTATTTATTTACCCGCACTGCGATGGTATGTTTTTTATGCGCCTTGCGGGCGTACGCTCCAGCCTGACTGGAACCGCCGCAAGACCATTTTTCTGCGTGGGAACCATATTTCCGATAAGCAGCCATTGCGCACTGTTTTTCGCCAGTCAAAAGTCTTAGTCTTTTGGTTGAGTTTGAGCTTGACAGCAATCCGCGATAACAGTAATTTTTAGCAACACTGGAGGCTGGCATGGCTCAAACACAAACACGAATGACCCGGCAGCGGGCAGTTATTTTGGAAGAACTGCGCAAGCTCAAGAGCCATCCTACTGCGGATGAGCTGTACAGCATAGTGCGCGAGCGTTTGCCTCGAATAAGCCTGGGTACTGTGTATCGGAATCTGGATTTTCTGGCAGACAGCGGCGAGATTCGTCGTCTGGAAGCTGCCGGATCAACCAAACGTTTTGACGGCGATATTTCAAACCATCAGCATGTTCGCTGCATTTATTGCGGCCGGGTCGGCGATGTCGAAGACGTCAAGCAGGCCCCCACAGTTGAAGGCATGCAGGCAATGGGCTTTTCAAGCATTCTGAGTTCGCGGGTGGAATACGATGGCGTGTGCGAAACCTGCGCGAGATCACTGGAAATAACCCAGTAACAATTGCCCGGATATTCTTTCATGTACGCAGCGGCTGCTTGTGAGATTTTGCTATTCGTATTATGCAAATAGCATCTTGAACCTGTTATAACCAAGGAGCTTGCGTCATGGCTGAAAACAGGGAAAGCCGCAAGGCTAAAGTCATTGAAGTGCTGAACAAGGCGCGCGCCATGGAGCTGTTCGCCATCCATCAGTATATGAACCAGCACTACAATCTGGACGATATGGATTATGGCGAACTTGCTGCCAACATGAAGCTTATCGCCATTGACGAAATGCGTCATGCCGAAAATTTTGCCGAACGCATCAAAGAACTGGGCGGCGAGCCCACGACCCAGAAAGACGGCAAGATTGTCACAGGGCAGGAAGTGACCGCTATCTATGAGGCCGACGCCAATCAGGAAGAAGCCACCATCGAAGCTTACAGCGGTTTTCTTGCCATCTGTAAGGATGCGGGCGATATCGTTTCTGCCCGTCTTTTTGAACGGATCATTGACGAGGAACAGGCCCACCTGACCTACTACGACAATATTGACGGGCATATCAAAAAGCTTGGCGACACCTACCTTGCCAAGATTGCCGGTACGCCTTCCACCACCGGCCCGGCCAGCAAGGGCTTTGTGACTGCAACGCCCGCTGCGGGCTAACAGGCGGGGCAAAAGATGGCTGAACCCAAGGATATGTGGCGTTGCCAGATGGTTAATTGCGGCTACGTTTACGACCCCGACCGGGGCGACAAACGCCACAAGATACCGGCTGGAACCCGTTTTGAAGACCTGCCTGAAGACTGGAAATGCCCAGTTTGCGGGGCTACCAAAAAGAGCTTTCGCCCTTTAAGCGACGAAGGCTAGGCTAAAAATCCAACACCCTTGCGGTGAGTTTTGAAAAGACCCGTTTCCTCGTCCTGCCAATGGCAGACAAGGAGGCGGGTCTTGTTTTTGTGGTAATTGGAGGAGCGTTTTTGAGCGGGCGAGAGTTTATATGCCCTGCAAGGATT
This sequence comes from Desulfovibrio sp., assembly GCA_047602655.1. Taxonomy (GTDB): domain Bacteria; phylum Desulfobacterota; class Desulfovibrionia; order Desulfovibrionales; family Desulfovibrionaceae; genus Desulfovibrio. The sequence goes on from JASGGT010000056.1 coordinate 15,660, forward strand.
CCCCGCGCACAAGCAGGCGAACCTGACCGGTTACCAGCATGTTGCCGCTGGTTTCATCCTTGCGGACGCTGATTTCTGAACCACGCCCCACAAAGCGCCCCTGGCGGAGAAGTATTTCCTGAGTAGGGGAAAACCTGTTGTGCTTGTACAGGTAGGCCCCAACCGGCCCGGCGGCGCTGCCCGTGGCCACGTCTTCCGCCATGCCCGCATTGTCCCATGTTCTGCCTTCCACCGCGTTGACGTCAAGAACATAGACGAATTTTGCGCCGATCCGGGCAAGCCGCCATTCGTAATCCGTCACGAGAATGCGGGCCTGCTCCAGGCCTGAGGCCAGGGGCAGCAGCAAATAGGGCAGGCCTGTGGACACAACAGGTTTTCCCCTACTCAGGAAATACTTCTCCGCCAG
>JASGGT010000057.1:0-16062 GCA_047602655.1 Desulfovibrio sp.
TGAAAAGCCTTGCCAGCGTATTGGAGCGCGAGCTTCACGAGCGTCTGCAAACCCTGGATGCCGCCATTGCAATGGGTGATTTTGAGCAGCTGCGGCGCACAGCCCATGCCTGCAAAAATTCGGCAGGCGTCATGCGCCTTGACCATCTGCGAGCCGCTGCAACAGCGACGGAAGAAGCGCAATCAGCACATATCTCAGAAGAGGCGCAAAAATTGCGCACCGCAATGCAGAAAGCAGCACAAGTACTTGGCGCAGGCGTGGAGCAGGGCAAGATCGCATAGGGCAGCTGCGCGCGGCAGGATTTGCTGGCAGGCGCGGTAAAACATGCAGGCAGGAAAATCGGTAGTTGCAGGATCGCAGGGGGAACAAGCTGATGGCCAAAGTGCTTGTGGTGGATGATGAAGGACTGATGCGCACAATGGTGCAGGTGGTCTGCAACCGCATGGGGCATGAAACCCTGCTGGCCGCCTCCATTCAGGAGGCACTGCGTATGGTCAACGAGCCTGTGGATGTGGTTTTGCTGGACGTATGGCTCCCTGATGGTAACGGGCTTGAATATCAGGCCGATTTTGCGCATCTGCCGGGCGCGCCGGATGTGGTGGTCATCACAGGCAACGGCGACGGCGACAATGCCGAGGCCGCCTTGCGCTCCGGAGCATGGGAATTCCTCACCAAGCCCTTGCAGATGCGGGATATCGAGCAGTGTTTGCGGCAAATTCTGCAATTCAGACAAAACCGTACCCCGGCATCAGAAGCACTGGTTGTGGACAGCGGGCATATCCTCGGCAGCGGCCCCGGTATGAGCCGCGCCCTCAAGCTGCTGGCGCAGGCCGCAAAAAGCGAAGTAAACGTGCTCTTGCTGGGAGAAACCGGGGTAGGCAAGGAACTCTTTGCCCGGGCGCTCTTTCGCAACAGTGCAAGGGCTGCCAAGCCCTTTATCACGGTTGATTGCGCTTCGCTGCCAGAAACACTGGTGGAAAGCCATTTGTTCGGGCACAGCCGCGGCGCATTCACTGGTGCGGACAGGGCGCGCGAGGGGCTGCTGCTTGCGGCAGACAAGGGCACACTGTTTCTGGATGAAGTGGGTGATCTGCCCCAGCCCATGCAGGGGGTATTTTTGCGCGCACTGGAGCAGCGGCGCTTTCGTCCTGTGGGCGAAGTACGCGAGGTCAGCAGTGATTTCAGGCTGGTGGCCGCCACCAACAAAAATCTGGAGCACATGGCCAAGGAAAACAGCTTTCGGGCAGACCTGCTCTACAGGTTGCAAGGTCTCACCATTGTGATTCCGCCATTGCGAGAGAGGCTTGATGAAATCCCGGCGCTGGCGCGCCAGGCCATTGCGCGGTTTTGTCTGGGCAGCGATCAGCCGGAAAAAACCCTTTCCAACGAGGCTCTGGATGTGCTGCTGGAGTACGCCTGGCCCGGCAATGTGCGCGAACTGATCCATTGCCTTGAGCGGGCATGCCTTACGGCTGGCAAAAGTGATCTGATCCTGCCTGCGCACCTTCCCACGCGCATGCGTGTGGACTCTGTGCGCCGTCGCATGGGGCAGGGAACCGTGCCGCCGGGTAAGGAGAACGGCGCGTTGCACGGGAGTGACAACGCGGGAATGAATGCGGCCGAAAACGGTTTTTTGGTAACTGATGCGCTGGGGCAAAAACCGCCAAGTCTGCGTGAATGGAAATCACAGGCTGAAAAAGCCTATGTGCGGCAGGTGTGGGACATGTGCTCGGAAGATGTGCGAAAGGCCTCGGAAGTGGCAGGTATTTCGCGCGGACACTGGTACGAGCTGATGAAAAAAAACGGCCTGTAACAAGGACTTCAGGCGTGTAAAGTCGAAGTTCGGCAAAAAAACGCGGCAAAGAGCCAGGGATGCTTGCGTCAGAAAATAAAAGGGGCTATAGGCGAGAAAAATCGGCATTGAAAGGCAATGTTAGAGCTTATGAACAAGAGTCCCATTACGGTCAGAGGTTATGTTGCGGCAGTGCCGCGTTCTGTGGATGCGCGCCAGGCTCGTGTGGCCGTTGTGCAGGATGATGTGGAATACCGCATCATGCCGCGCGGCGCCGGGGTTGACCTGGATGACGAGGTCAGCGTGCCCGTGGAAGTATCAGGCATCATGGAAGAAGCGGACGGAGTGGTATACCTCACCGTGCGCGGCTACAAGGTGCTTGAAGACGACTCCTGGCTGGAAGAATAAGCGGCTTTTTGCGCCACACGGTGGCGCACTCTTGAGCAGTTTTGCCGGGTGTGGCGTTTGTCAGGCCGGACAGCTTGTTGCGCCCTTGTTTCCAGAGCGACCAGAAGCAAGGGAAAGCAGAGGGAATGCCCTGTACCCAAACGATCAGCCTGGGTGACCGCCTCTCGCTGCTTCAGGCCCCAATCAATCCCGCAACTACACAAGCGCCATTGGCGCTTTTTTTGTTCTTCATCACGCTGCTGAAGGCGTGGGCGGGGCAAGAGATCAGAGCAGGCTGATCTGTTTCTGCTCCTTGCGGGTGCGCGCTGCCAAAGTGCTGTGGCGACAGAATTCGTGTATCTGTCCCATGAAGGGCGAGGGCAGCAAATGCAGGGTACGCCCATAAAGAGTGCGCTGCGCGCAATGACTGAGAAAAAGCGCCCGGGCAGCCCGTGTCAGGCCCACGTACAGCAGACGGCGTTCCTCGGCCTCGTTGTCCTCGTTTTGAGCGCTGCTGGTTGCGGCATCCCCGGCGGGGAACAAAAGTTCACGCCGCAAAGGCAAAAGACCGTCTTCAAGCCCCGGCAGAAAAACAGCCTGAAATTCAAGCCCCTTTGAAGCGTGCAAGGTCAGGATCTGCACACTCTCGGCTTTGGCGCGTACAAGCTCGGCTTCCTGAAGCCATGCAAGTTGCTCAAAAAATCCCGTCCAGTGGCCGCTCTGGTTCCAGAGGCGGCACAGTTCACGCCATGGACGACTCCCGGTAAAGACTTCCCCAGCCCAGGGCTGTTCCGCAAGCCAGGGGAGCATGCGCTCAGGCACAGGAAGGGTCGCAGCATCCGTCCAGCTTTGTGGCAATGTGTCCTGCTGCTCCTGATCCTCGGTGGGCACTTGCGCAAAACCGCAATGAGCGCCAAGCAGGCCCAGCAGGCGCGCGCAGGCGGTATCCTGCCAGAATCCATCCTGAGAAGGCGCGGCACAGGGAATCCCCGCACTCTCAAGGGCCGCTCGCAGAGGGGGTATTTGCGCTTTCAGGCGCACAAGAACCGCAATGTCGCCCGGTGCAAGCGCTCCGGCCAGACCGTGCAGGTCGTCCCCCTTGCTGTGATCCAGCAGGGTGTGGGCCGTGGCACCCAGCAGATGCCGAACCCGCTCGGCTACCCAGCGGGCCTCTGTGCGCTCATCGGGTGCGGAAAAGAGCCGCAGCTCGCCGTGAGCGATTGCGCGGCCAGCAATGGGCCGCACTGCCCCTTGTGGTGCAGGAGGCTGCGGGCCATGTCCAGCACGCTCTGGCTTGAGCGGAAGCTCTGCCCAAGGCGGAAAACGTTCAGCCCCGGCCAGCAGGCGCGCATACTTTCTTCACTTTGGCCTGTGACGCCACGGAATCCGTAAATGGCCTGATCCGGGTCGCCAATGCCGAAAAATCCATGCCCATCAGCAGGCAGCAATGCGCGAACAATGGCAAGCTGCACAGCGGAAAGATCCTGTACTTCATCCACCAGCACGTGCTGCGGGCGCTTATTTTCGGGCAGGGAGCGGGCGTGCTCCAACCACCAGTCCAGAAGGTCGGCGTAGTCCACATAGCGCTGCCCCATGTTCTTGCGCGCAGTGTAGTTGGCAGCAGCGCGGGCCAGAGGGCTTTGAGCAGGCTCCTGGGCGAGAACACCGCCCTCGCGCGCCAGGGCCAGGGCATCCCACAGCTTGCGCGCATCGCGCTTTTCCAGCTCAGGATTCGCCAGGCAGAACAGATTGAGCGCGGCATCCTCGCCAAGCAGGAGCGGGGGATTGTCGGCGCTGGCAGCGCGCAGAGCCGCCCAGGCCATGCCGTGCAGGGTGTCGCACTGGGGGAGCGCAGCTTGCGAGGTTCCCGCAAAGGCCTTGCCCAGTCTCTCCCGCAGTTCATCCGCAGCGCGCCGCGTAAAGGTGACAGCCAGCACCCTGCGCATGTCCGCGCCTTGCTCAGCAAGCCATTGCAAGCGGCCCACCAGGACGCGGGTTTTGCCCGCGCCGGGGCCAGCCAGCACCAGCACGGGCGCTGGCCCTGCTGCAAGCGCCGCCTGCTGTTCGTCAGAATAGGCAAAGACCTGCGCAGGCGTGTCAGTTGTAGCTGCGGATTTTACCGCAGAAAAATTGCTTGTGTCTCCTGCGTTGGTATCACCCGCAAGGAGGAGGCTGGCTCGACGCACGCGCACGGATGCGGGCTGCACGGATGTATTCTGCGCGGCAGTTGCCTGCACGTCCGCAGGCTCAAGCGGTTCGGCTTTTTTGCGTCCCCGTTTTGCGGGAGCCTTTACGCCCGGCAGGGTGCCGCGCGCATCGGCCAGTTCCTCTGGAGAGAAAACGCGCACAGTGCCGTATTCGCCGTCATAGCCGCCCTCGCGGTAGACCTGACCGCGCCGCATGCGGGCCACGGCTTCACCCAGCGGCTCCCAGTGAGCGCGGATGTCGGCTTCCGGCAGGCGGCAAAGAATATCCAGCTCCGGCCCCAGCTCGCGCAGCAGACTGCTGTAACGCTCCTGCACCCGGCGCGATGCCGGGCCAACGCCAAGTATCTCGCCCACGACCTCAGCCAGCGGAATCAGCGGGCGCACCTCCGGTTCACGTGGTAGCTCCACCGGGGTTTCCCTGTCTGCCAGTTCCAGCACCCGGTGCAGCACGCCGACTGTGAGCGGCTTGCCGCAGACCGGGCAGATGTTTCCAAGAGCCAGCGATTCCTTGGGCTCCAGCACCACGTTGCAGGCTCGGTGCCCGTCAAGGTGGTATTTGCCTTCATCAGGATAGAATTCCATGGTGCCGAGAAAGCGGCAATCCAGGGCGCTCTGGTCTTGCCGCCGGGCAGAGGCACGCAGGGCCGCGAACATGCCCGCATAGCTGGGGCGGCCCGCAAACAGATTGGCCTCGCGCCCGAGGTTGGCCCCGGAATGCGCGTCCGAATTGGACACAAGGGCGTAACCGTCAAGCCTGCTGATCATGCGGTTCATGGCAGGGTCGGACGAAAGGCCCGTCTCCAGCGCAAAAATGTGTTCCGAAAGATCGCCGTAGCAGTCTTCCAGCCTGTCAAAGCCGGATTTGGAGCCGAAAAGCGCAAACCAGGGCGTCCACACATGGGCGGGAATCATCACTGAACCGGGCGCGCATTCCAGCATGATTTCAAGCAGGTCGCGCGAGTCCAGCCCCAGAATGGGGCGGCCATCGGCATTGAGGTTACCGATCTGCGCCAGGCGCAACGAAAGGCGCTCCGCATCTTCCAGAGTGGGCACAAACACAAGGTTGTGCACTTTACGCACCTTGCCGCCGCGTTTGTAGATGGAGCTGATTTCCGTTTGCAGCAGAAACAGCGGGTCGGCGGATTCCTGCATGCCGGGTCCAGCCTTGGAAGCCATGAACTCAAGCGTTTCCGGCTCAACCGCCAGCCTGTACAGGCCCGTGTGCTCGTCCAGCACAAGCTGCTCCGCCAGTTCCGCCCGCCACTGGGGGTGCGTAAAATCGCCGGTGCCCAGTACGTTGATGCCTTTGCAGCGCGCCCAGGCCGCCAGATGGCGAGGATTGAGAGCCTTGCTTGTGGCGCGCGAGAAACGGGAATGGATGTGCAGATCAGCTATAAAATTCATAATTCACCCTGTGGGGATGGAATCTGTGCGGGATTGATTACAGTAAAGCTTGTATCAGGCCAGCCAGGGGCAAAAGCGCAAGGCCTGCTCAGACCACCGAGGCACGTCATTGCCGCCAACTGTGACCTTGCTGGTTTCTGGGTTGTTATTGGTGGATGCCCCGGAGTGCAGCGTCAGCGGAGTTTCAATCACGGTTTCGTGCGCGGCATTCTTGCGGGCCAAAGCCAGAATCCGCAATGCGGGTTTTGCCCTGTGCGTCCTCACCGGCAGCAGGAGGCGCAGCCCGAGGCCCGCATCACTCAAGCCAGAGCACAATTGCGGCAGGGCCGGGGCATCATAGATACAGCAAAAACAGCCCTGATGCCGCAGCAGAGCTGCCGCAGCGCGGCAGAATGCCTGGAGCACATATTCCCGGCTTTCTTCGCCCAGTGCGCCACGCAGCGCCCGTTCGCGCATAGTGCGGGATGAAGGCCTTCCGGCGACTCCATAGGGCGGATTTGCCAGAACCAGATCAAATTTTCCGGCATGCCTGACGCCTGTCGTACCTGCCAGCTCTGACAAGAGTTTTCTGTCGGTCAGCTCAGCTTCGGCAAAGCGCAGCCTGTCTGTCAAGCCAAGGCGCGCGGCATTGGCAATGGCGGCCCGCACAAGCGGCCCTTCCCTGTCCAGCCCCAGCCCGGTAATGCCAGCGCAACGCAAGGCAAGCCCCAGCAGGGCGGCTCCGCAGCCGCAGCCAAGTTCTGCCGCAGTCAGATGCGCCTGACGTGATGCGTTCAGGCTTTCCACATACCGCGCGGCAAAGGCAGCCAGCAGGAGGGCGTCCGCGCCAAAGCGCAGGCTGCCTTCCGGTTGCTCAAGCCCGCGTGGAAAAAGCTGACGGGCGCTGTAAAAAGGTTCATCCGTGTGCATTGGGGCTTCCTGCGCCGGAAAAAGGGCCGCCGACAGAACATGGTTTCTGACGGCGGCCCGCAAGTATGTGTCAGGATGCTGCGAATGCGGTCAGCCGCCCGGTGTTTGGGGCAACAGGCCTCTTACAGCAAGTCCCCTTCCCAGTTGAACAGGCTCTTGCGCCGCATTTCAGGCACGGAGGCTGGCGGATTTTCCTGCATGTGCGCAAAGAAACCATATCCCGCCGAGAGCAGTTCCTGCCTTTTGGCGGTGATATCCAGCGGCCAGCCGGGATAAATCCAGATGTTGCCGCCGTACTGCCGCGCCCAGAAGGGTTCGCCCATGGGGCTGAGGAATGGCTCGTTGGGTTTGACGCCCAGCATGCCAAAACGGCTGATGCCCACGGGCCAGTAGCCGGAAAGCACCACGCCCAGCGGCAGGGGGCTTTGCGCGGGCAGGGCCAGCATGTCCTCCTGCGCCAGTTCAGGGCTTACAAACGCGCCCGAAAATCCCATATTGGCAAGTATGCCAAGGGCCGAGGCATTGGCCGCGTTGCAGAAAGGCCCGGCCAGCAGGTCGGCGTTTTCTTCAAGCTGTTCAGGGAACAATCCGCGTTGCCACGGGGCGTTGCACACAAAATGCCGCGCGCCGTCGCGCCACAGCCGCCCGATGGAGCGGCGGATGGTTTCTTCCTCATCAGGCCAGATAACCGGCGGCAGCCACCAGCACATGCGCGGGGCAACCGTGCGCGACAGCTCGGCGCTGCGCGCCGAAAGCCAGAGGGCCTGCAACTGGCTGCGGCCAGTGCGGGTCTCCTTGCCGTGGGGCACGCTCGATCGCACGTACATGTCGGGCCGGGTTTTGGCCTTGATGGGCTTGGGCAGACGCGGGTCGCTTTCCACTGCCTTGCTGGGGCGGGAGGGCATGGCCTCAAGGCGCGCCTGCCAGCTTTTGATGATGCGCATGAGTTCAGGTTCGCGCCGATCAATAAGAAAGACGGGCGTTCCGGCCTTGGGCGTCTTGTGCTTGGGCAGGCGCAGGGTAAGGCTGCCGCCCTTGGGAATGCGCCGGGTTACGGGCATTGTGGCATGCCAGCGCTCGTCCTCAACGCCCACGCGCAGGTAATCCTGCGGCAGCAGTTCAAAGAAGGGTTTGAGCGTCACGCCGCCTTCAGGCTCGATGCGGATCTTGCCCGCCAGCAGGCCGGAGCTGGTCTGACCGTCCGGCGTGGTGGGGATGGTGTGATCCTTCTGCGGCAAAAAGCGCGCGCGCGTGGAGGGCCGCCCCAGCGACATCTGCAAATTTCTTCCGCAGCCTTGCGGGCCTGCGCATCGCCGGGGTTGTCGCGCAGCATGCGGTAGGCCGTGACCACGTGATACACGTAGTGCGGGCCTTTCTTGCGGCCCTCGATCTTCCACGACACAAGGTGGGGGATGTTCAGCAGGGTTTTTGCCAGCACGTCCAGCGAAAGGTCGAGGCAGGAGAACCAGCGGCCGTTGTGCTCCTTGCCGCGTATCTGCCCGCGCGAGGCCGGGCGGCGTGGCGCGTCAAAAGATTCATTTCTGCGGTCGTCCGGCCTGCCGCGTCCGGCCCTTGGGTCACGGCCATCGCGGCCATCCCGTCCATTGCGGTTTTTGCGGGCAATGTCCATGCGCGACTGTTCCTGGCGCATGCGATCCTGTTCCTCGCGTTCCGCATTGCGCACAAGGGCAATGGCCGCAGGGCCGCCCTGGCGGTACACGCGGCGGCATGGCTGCACGCAGCGGCCACGCAGGCCGCTTTTGCCGCCCATGTAGCTCGACCAGTAACAACGGCCAGACACGCAGTAGCACAGCGCGCCGTGCACAAAGCATTCAAGGTCAAGGCCTTCGGGGCAGGCCTCGCCCATGGTGCGGATTTCATCAATGGAAAGTTCGCGCGGCAGGATAACGCGGTCGGCGCCGAGTTTTTTTGCCTGCACAAGGCTTTCCGGATGGGTGAGGTTGGCAAGGGTGGAAAGATAAAGTCCTCCCTCAAAGCCAGCCTGACGCGCCAGATCCAGCATGGCCAGATCCTGCACGATAAGCCCGTCGGGCCTGACCTGGCGGGCAAGGCGCGCCGCCAGCCGATATGCCTGAGCTGGCTCGTTGGGCTTGACCAGGGTATTCATGGCAACGTAAACGCGGGCGTTTTCCGCATGGGCAAGGTCTGTCAGGCGCGAAAGTTCCGTCAGGCCAAAGTTCTCGGCCTGCATGCGGGCCGAGAAATGCTTGAGGCCCAGATAGATGGCGTCTGCCCCGGCGGCAAGAGCGGCCAGGAATGAAGGCGCGTCGCCCGCCGGAGCCAGAATTTCCGGCCGGGCGGGCGTGGGGGCGGATATGTTCAGATGATCCGCAGATGTGGAGAAAGTGTCGTTCATATTTTATAATACTCTTTGTACCAGGCCACAAAGCGGGCTATACCTTCGCTGAGTGACGTGGAAGGGGCAAAGCCGGTGGCGGCGGTGAGGTCGTCAATATTGGCCCAGGTGGATTCAACATCGCCCGGTTGCATGGGCAGAAGCTCCTTGCGGGCCTTCATGCCAAGGGCGTCTTCAAGGGTGCTGATGAAATCGTTGAGTTCCACCGTATTGTTGTTGCCTATGTTGTAGATGCGCCAGGGAGCGGAGCTGCTGGCGGGGTTGGGATTTGCGGGGTCAAAGTCCGGGTCGGGCTGCGGGGCCAGGGGCAGCAGACGCACCACGCCTTCGATGATGTCGTCGATATAGGTAAAGTCGCGGCGCATGCGCCCTTCGTTGAATACCTTGATGGGTTCGCCGCGCACAATGGCGGTGGTGAACAGGTGCAGTGCCATATCCGGCCTGCCCCATGGGCCGTATACCGTAAAAAAGCGCAATCCCGTGCAGGGGACGCGGAACAGATGGCTGTAGGAATGGGCCATCAGCTCGTTGCTTTTCTTGGTGGCGGCGTACAGGCTGACCGGGTGGTCAACGTTATGGTGCACACTGTAGGGCCGTGCCGTGTTCATGCCATACACGGAAGAAGACGAGGCAAAAAGCAGATGCCCCACCTTGTTCTGACGGCAGCCTTCAAGAATATGCCCAAAGCCCAGCGGGTTGGCGTTGAGGTACGATTCCGGGTTCTGGAGGCTGTAGCGTACGCCGGCCTGCGCCGCGAGGTTGACCACATGGGTAAAGCCTTCGCGGGCAAACAGGGCTGCCATTGCCGGGCCATCAGCCATGTCCAGAAGTTCAAAGCGGAAGCGCTGCGCTTCCGGCATGGCAGCAAGTTGGGCCAGACGGTCTTTTTTTAGTTGCACATCGTAATAGTCGTTGCAATTATCAACGCCCACCACACTGTGCCCTTCGGCCAGAAGCCGTCGGGAAAGATGGTATCCAATAAAGCCCGCTACGCCAGTTACCAGAACATGCATGAGAACCTCCCAGTGTGCATGCAGGCAAGGTAAGCCAGATGCGCGTTCTGGGCAAGAGCGGCGCGCTACGGTGAAATCCTTGTTTCAGGGTAGGGGGGCTTGCGGGAAAAAGCGCCGCATCGTATGTTTTGAGGACCGAGGTAAAGAATGCAGAAAGCAGAGAACAAAGGATCCGAAACGCAAGGCAAGTCCGCATCTTCGGCGGATAAGGGCCGCCGTCAGGATCGCGCCGCCTGGTACGCTGGCCCGTACAAGGACGCGCTCATATATCTTATGGTCGCCATCTTTTTTGTAGAGATGATTGTTGGCGGCATTTCTTTTTTTTACGGCGTCATGCATGCCGCGCCGGATGTCCCCGGCGGCCCGCCGCTGGCGCGTTTTCCCTGGCTTGGCTGGGCCGTTGCCGCGGTGCTCGCCCCTGTGGGGCTGATGCTCATTGTGCACCTCTCCGGCACCTGGGTTTCGCGCTATCTGGGGCGCGAGGACAGCATGCAGGGCGGGCAGGGAGCCGGGCAGGGCGCTGACGATGAGCAGGTCCCGGAACGGCTGCGCCGTTTCTATGCCATAATCCGCAATGCGCCCACGGTAGTTTTGCTGCTGGGCATCATGCTGCTGGGCGCGGGACTATTTTTTGTGGACGGGGCATTCTCTGCCCTGATGCGCCTTGGCGGTGCGCTGGCCGAATATATCCCCTGGATTGCGGGCAGTCTGGCCGCTCTTATTGCTGTGTGCTATCTGGTGCACCGCTGGTTTGTGTACCGGCACCACCGCATGCAGCAGGAATATGAATACCGGCGCGAAGTGCTGGAACGCACGGGCATTGTGCTGGTGGACAAGGGCTGCATACCCCTGCCGCAGAATGAGGTGCAGCGTCTGGCTCTTGGCGGGCATGTGGTTGAGGCGCAGGCCTTGCCCCCGGCCCTTGATGCCGAAGCTGCGTCGGGTGAAGGCGCAGCTAACGGGAATGGAACAACAGAACATGATGACGATGTGACCGATGCGGAAATTATCAGCCCCGACACGGTAAACACGTCTGAAAATGAGGCTGGCACGCCCCCTGCGGACAGTGCAGCCAGCCCCACTGGCGCGGCAAACCCTGTTGATGCCTCCGCAGCCGATGAGGCTGAAAAGCCCCGCAAGCAAGGTTGATTGCTGCTATGACACCATATTGTTCAGAATGAATGCGGCGGAAGAATGAGTATACCCACACCAGGTAAACCTGTTCGCGGTTCCCGCAGCGGCGTGCCGCTCATGGCGCTGTTTGACCTGCTGGGCAAGCGGTGGGCCATGGGCGTCATCTGGCAACTGCGCAAGGGGCCGGCCACATTCCGCGCCTTGCAGGAGGCCTGCGAATCCATATCTCCGGCGGTGCTCAACAGCCGTTTGAAAGAACTGCGCGAGGCAAAGCTCGTGTGCACCACCAATGACGGCTATGCCCTGACAGACATGGGCGTGGAGTTAAGCCTCCTGCTGGAGCCATTTGGGGCCTGGGCCATTACCTGGGCTATGGAAGTGGCCCCGGAGGAAGCCGAACGCTGGAGCGAACTGCTCAGCAAAAGGCTTGCGTAGCCTCCTCCGGGGATTCCTGCACATCTCGGGCCGCAGCCTGTTACTGCGCTGCCTTGATCTCCTTGAGCGTTCTGCCGCCGAGGCCGATGGCGTCGGTTTCGTATTCCTCAACAAATACCACGAACTTTTCCTGCGGAACGGACGTTGCCGCCACTGCGGCTGCGGTCAGGCCTTCAATCAGGTTCTTCTTCACTTCTTCCGTGGTGCTGTGCATGGCTATGGTGATGACGGGCATGGTTTGCTCCTTGTCGTTTGATCTTGCGGCCTGCGCTCCGCGCATTTTGCGAAGCTGCAAGCAAAGTAGTGTTCTTGCGCGCGCTATGGAATGAATAGCGCGCTATGAAAAAAATAGCAAGAACTGCCCAAGGTCAAACCTGCGAAGATGGCAGGGTGTGTCCGTGTGATTGATTTTTCAAGGTGTTGCCGCCAAAAGCTGATGGGCATTCCCTGAACGTGTTCATGTCCAGGGAATGCCCATTTTTACTAACGAGCAAGTATTCAGATTTTTGCTGAAAAACTGCTAGCGGGCCTTATCTAAAGAGCCGCAACCTGGGTGAGGCCGCGCAGCGCAAGGGCTATGTCAGCCAGCGCGTTGATGCAGGCCGCCGCCACAGCGGAGCCACCCTTGCGCCCCAACAAGGTAAAGTGGGGCCAGGAGCTTTGCCGCAAAAGTTCCTTTGACTGCGCCGCGTTCACAAAACCTACAGGCATGCCCACTATGAGGGCAGGCGGCTGCGCGCCGTGCGCAAGCACGTCAAGGAGCCCCAGCAGGGCTGTGGGCGCGTTGCCGATGACCACAATATTGCCGCCCATTTTCTGCGCAATGCTCTCCAGCCCGGCACGGGAGCGTGTGGTACCCCGGCTGGCGGCAAGCTCCGCAAGACCGGGCAGAGCCATGAGCGGCGTCACCGTTACCCCCAGCGGTTCAAGGCGGCGCATGGGCAGGCCAGCGGCAGCCATGCGGGTGTCGGTATACACGGTGCAGCCCCCGAGCAGGGCGTTCACGCCTGCTTCAAGGCCCTGGGCGCTCAGCCGCAGGTCGTCCACGATATCCGTATCGCCAAGGGTGTGGACACAGCGGCGGGCCACCTGCCAGAGCTGCCCGTCAAAGGTTCGCGGCTCGGGAATTTCCGCATCTATGATGGCGAAAGAGCGGTTTTCAATCTCGGCTGGGGTGCAGGCCGGGTCAAGATCGACGTTGGTTTTGTCTGTGGTGTTGTGAGCCATAAAATCCTCAGGGGCGTGTGTCTGAAAGGAAGGAGGCGCAGGTGCGCAGCCATGTGCGCCAGAAGCGGCGGGAGCCTTCGGGGTAGCAATGCAGCCATGATCCGGCCACGGAGCCGAGGCGGCAGCCTTCATCCCGCAAAAAACGGCCCTGGCTGTCGTAGAGCCTCCACAGGGGGCGGCATGGGGTGGGCAGGGGTATTTCTTCCTCCTGCGCATAATGAAATTCGTGCCCGCGCACCCACAAGGGGCGGGCGGCTGGCCGTTTAAGGGTGGGATTTGTGGGCGCAGGCCAGTCCGTTGCGGCTTGCGCGGCCCGGTAGCCCAAAGCCGCCTTGTTTGCGCCAAGTGCGCAGTTGCGCGGCAGGAGGCCGCTCATGGCATGGCCTTGTCCTGCAATCTGCACGGACTGCATAAGGTAGATATAGCCCCCGCACTCGCCGTACATGGGCATACCGTGCGCAGCCAGCCCGTGTAGAGCATTGCGCATGGCCGTGTTTGCCGCGAGCTGAGGGGCATGCAGTTCCGGGTAGCCGCCGGGAAAGTACAGGCCGGAACATTCCGCTGGCGGTGCGGCATCCCGCAATGGGGAAAAGGTGACAATACGCGTCCCAAGTTCGTGCAGCACAGCGGGCAGGTCCGCATAGCAAAAGCTGAAAGCTTCGTCCCATGCCAGGCCCACAACAGGCCTGCGCCCGCGCCCGTGCCCATGCTGGGGCCGGGGCCGGGCCTGGGCAGAAGCGGGCGGGTTTCCGCAAGAGGAAAAAACCTGTCCGGGGCGGCTCGTGCGCCGCAGGCTGCGGCGCTTGACGGGCACATTCCGGTACTGGCCCACTGGCCTTGTCCGCACCGGCAGCCCGCCGGGGCGTGCTCACGCCCGCCAGTCCGAGCATCAGGTTCAGGTCGCAGTGCTGCTCAACCCATTTGGTCAGGGCTTGTATGTCCACCGCAGGTAGGGCCTCGCGCGCTTCTACAAGCCCCAGATGGCGGGAGGGAAGTTCCGGCGCGCCCTGCCGGGGCAGCAGGCCCAAGAGGGGCACGCCAGCGCTCTTGGTCACGGGTGCCAATGACTGGCGCAGCAGATCGGCGTGGCGGGTGCTGCCCACATGGGTGCACACCATGCCAAGAAAACGGACAGGCAAGTCGCCAGCCCATGCGGGGCGGTGATGCAAAAATCCCTCTGCCAGCGCGGCAATGGACTGCCCCATACCGCCTGCGTTGAGCACCAACAGTATGGGCAAACCCAGCAGGGAGGCCAGATGCGCAGTGCTGCCCGCGCCACGGTGCCCGCCGTCATAGAGGCCCATGGCCCCTTCCACCACCAGCAGGTCTGGCCTGGCGGAAGGACTTGTTACGGCCTTTGCGCCGTCCGCGCGCCCATGCCGGGAACAACCTGCGGACATGCGTTCAAAAACGCGGCCCAACCCTCTGGGGATGCGTCCTGCAGGTAGCGGCTGTTCGGCAGGGGACGGCGCGGCTTCCCGGCACATCCAGGTATCCAGATTAGCTGCGGGCTGGCCTGTCAGCGCCGCATGAAAGGCAGCATCAATATAATCCGGCCCTGTCTTGGCCGCGCGTGCCGTGAGGCCGCGAGCGTGCAGGGCGCAGAGCAGGGACAGGGTAAAGGTCGTTTTGCCCGCATTACTGCCCGTGCCGCCTATGACAAGGCCGGGTATGCTCGGCTGCGGCTTGGGCATGTTTGCGCTCCGTATGGTGTGGGCAGGGATTGCCTTGCGGCAGGCGCTGTCAGCGCTGTCGCAGGGCCTCGGCAATGATGGCGGCGTCTGCCTCTGGCCGGGCTTTGAGCTGCAGCTCGGGGTTGCCGCCGGAGCAGGCAAAACCCTCAGGCCCCAGTTCCACAAAACCGGCGGAAACAACGCGGCTGTAGGGCAGCTGTTCGCGCATGTCGCTGTGGTCTACACGGCGCGGAAAGATAAAAGGCACTTCCTGACCAGAAAAGTCTTCAACGATGAGGTACTTCACAGGGGCCTCCTCAGCGCGCGTCGGGCGCGGCGGGCTTGGCATTGCGGCGGTTTTGCAGGTACTGCCGCACGGCCTTGTTGTGGTCATTGAGGTTGGTGGAAAAAACATGCTCGCCACCATCGAATTTCGCCACAAAGTACAGATAGT
Source organism: Desulfovibrio sp. (assembly GCA_047602655.1). GTDB lineage: Bacteria > Desulfobacterota > Desulfovibrionia > Desulfovibrionales > Desulfovibrionaceae > Desulfovibrio. The sequence goes on from JASGGT010000057.1 coordinate 15,013, forward strand.
TGTGCGCCTCGGGGTGGACGGCAGCGGCAAGAGCCGCTGCGCCGAACGAGCAGATGGGGCCTGGCGTCAGGCCGGGGCGCTGATAGGTGTTGTACAGGTTGTTGGGATCATCCAGATCGCGGCGGCGCAGGTTGCCGTCAAACTTGGGGCCCAGCCCGTAAATCACTGTGGGGTCGGCCTGGAGCAGCATGCCCTTGTTGATGCGGTTCTGGTAAACCCCGGCCACGCGGGCGCGTTCTGCATCAATGCCTGTTTCTTTTTCTACAATGGAAGCAAGGATAACCCAAGTTTTAAGCTGTTCGGTCTGGCTTGGTCCCGGTCTTTTGCCATCGGGCCACACACTGGCGGTCTTGCGCCAGAAGTTGTCCACCATGCGTCCCGCAACGGCCTTGGCCTGGGCCAGATCGACGACGTCGTTTTTCTTGAGCAGATAGGTATCCGGCATCAAAAATCCCTCAGCCGTGGCAAAGGGGATGCCGTAATGGCGCAGAAAGTCCGGGTCGGTCACGACCTTGCGAAAGTCGTCAAAAACCACAAGCCCGGCTTCTTCCAGCACCTTGCCCGTCTGCCACCATGTGAGGCCTTCCGGCACGGTGACGCGGTACAGCACAGGGTGCCCGTTGACCAGTTCGTCCAGCACCTTTTCCGGAAGCCAGCCCGTATTGAGGGCGAATCTGCCAGCTTGGAGGCGGTTTTCCCATTTTTTATAGCGGGCCAGCAGGTCAAGCTTGCGGGCGTCGGTCACCAGCCCCTGCTTGACCAGCCCTGCGCTTACCTGCGCCAGACGCGCCCCGGCGGGCACGTCAAAAAAGACATCGCGGCCTGGGGTCTCCGGTGCAGTGGTGAGGAATGTGTGGGCCTCGTATGCCACCCATCCTCCGCCTGCGAGAGCCAGCAAAAACAGCAGGCCCAGCGCGCGCAACAGTGTTTTCATGCGGGTCTCCGGTCTTGGGGCGCAAGCGAAAGAAAGGAAGAAAGAATGCGCACAGCGGCCTGCTGGTCAAGCACGGCCTTGCGCTTGCGCATTTTCAGACCGGCCTCGCGCAGGTC
>JASGGT010000058.1:0-15760 GCA_047602655.1 Desulfovibrio sp.
CGAAGCCTCGCGCAAAGCCATCACCGCCATCAACATCCTGTCCAAGGACGTGGGTATCCCTGATGGCCTGATCGCCCTTGGCAAGAAGTACGGCAAGGAAGTACGCGAAGCCGATATCCCCACCATGACCGCCAACGCCCAGAAGGACGCCTGCGGCCTTACCAACCCCCGCTCCATGACGGACGCGGCTGTGGCGGCTATCTACAAGGCGGCCCTGTAATACAGTGTCCTCCAGGATGTAGGCCGTTTGCCTGATACCACATGGTGGGACAGGCCTTTGGCAGACATCACGGTATGAAAAACGGCGCGGACTATCCGCGCCGTTTTTCTTGCTTTGCGTCATATTTTACTTCCCGCCCCTTTCGCGTGCCGTGCCTCGGCTCCGCGTATCAGACCGGGTATGAAATGAAAAACAGTGAGGCTTTGCTCCATAACAAAAAAAGCGGCATGGAATCCATGCCGCTTTTTGCGTGTTAAGGCAGCCCATGCCCGAGGGATAGTGGCTCAGGGACGGATGACTTTGTCCGCAAGATCAAGGCTGGTGACGATATCAAGCATATTTGAGGTGTCGCCTACTTCCTTGGCCTCCAGCAGGCCAAAGTGCGCAAGGCAGGTGCCGCACACAAGCACAGAAACGCCATCGGCTGCCATCTTTTTCAGGGCGTCCAGCGCGGGGCCAGGCTGGGATGCCAGTTTGACGCCGCCGTTGATCAGCACAATGCGCCACAGGCGAGGGCCAAGTTCCGGCAGGGTAGCCACAAAATTGCCCATGAGTTTTGCGCCCAGCCCGTCATCGCCACGGCCAATGGTCTCAGTGGTGATGAGTACCAGCGTCCGGTTTGTTTCACCCAGCGGGCGGGATGCTTCCTCTGCTGGTTGGGTGGCCGATGCCGCAGATTCACCCGCGCTTGCCGTGATGCGCCAGCAGTCGGGGCCTTCCTGGCTGGCGGCAACAGTAAAGCCTCGGCCTTCCAGAAAACGCCGCACGTTTTCTCTTGCAGGCTCGTTGTCTACCAGCACCTCAAGGGCATTTGCTCCCGCTGCAAGGGCATCGCGGGTGCGCATGACAGGCTGGGGGCAGGCAAGCCCTCTGCAATCAAATTGTTCCATGAATAACCTCCTCTTCATGATATCTGCGATTTACAACTATTAGGGCTAAGGGTAGTTAGAAAAAAGCCGATAAGCAAGATAAACTAAGGTAGGCATATATGGGCATTGCGCTTCAGGTAATAATTATTGCCGCTTTGGGCGGTTTGGCCGTATTGGGCGGTATACAGGGTATGAGCTGGCTGGTAGTCGGCATTATTTTTGTCTGCGCAGGTGCAAACATCTGGCTCTGGCTCAGTGGCCGTTCCCGTGCTGCCCGTCTGGCGCAGTATCTGGATGCCCAGTCATCTGCGCCCGCGCCTGATGGCGATGTGGAACTGCGGGCCATGCAGTGCATTGAAGACCTGCGTGAAACGCTGAAAACCAAGGCGGACGCTCAGGTTGTGGAATCCTTGCAGGCGCAGAACAGCGAACTTGCAAAGCAGCTCAAGGAATCTGAGGAACTTGTCGTAACCTTGCGTGGACGGCGCGAAAAGGGCGTTATCGCCCTGCACAAGGCCCATGCGGTGTGCAACAGGCTTTCTGGTGACATGCGCAAGCTTGCCAGCCTTATTACGGACGTAAACGGCGGCGTTGCCGTGCAGCGCGACAGGCTTGAGGAAACAGGCGTGGCTATGGGCCGTGTGGCCGATTCTGCCAGCCAGGCCTCCCTGCGCGTGCGTGAACTTTCCGAGAGCGCCCAGAATTCAAGCGCCAGCGCCGCTACGGGCGAGCAGGAAGTGGAGGGCGCAGTTGGCTCCATTGACAGTGTGCGTGACACCATTGTGCAACTCAAGGAAGCCATGGCCGGGCTGGGAGAAAAAGCCAGCAATATCGGGCAAGTCATGAGCGTCATCAACGAAGTGGCAGATCAGACCAATCTGCTGGCCCTCAATGCAGCTATCGAAGCGGCCCGCGCTGGCGAGGCCGGGCGCGGATTTGCCGTGGTGGCCGACGAGGTGCGCAAGCTGGCTGAAAAAACCATGGGCGCCACCAAGGAAGTGGAGGAGGCCGTAAAGGCCATTCAGGATGAAACACGGCGCAATGTGCTGACAGTGGACAAGGCCGCCCAGCTGAGCGTGGACGCGGCAGACAAGGCCACCAATGCCGGTGATGTCATGCGCACGATTCTGCAAAGCATGGCCGATACCGCCGGGCACCTCGCCAACATCGCGGCCGGTGCCGCGGAACAGTCCGAGCAGAGCTCTGGAACCAGCGGCGCGCTGGAAGAAGTGCGTTGCGTGGCAGAAAGCACCTCCAAAAACATGGAAATGTTTACAGCCTCGCTGCTGACCTTCCAGAGCGGCATGGAAGAGCTGGACATGATCGTCAATGCGCTTGTTTCAGGCGACTTTGATCAGGCCCTCTCCGACAAGTTTGTGGAGTGGACGCCCAAGCTCGAGCTGCATGTGCCCCTGGTGGACAGGGAACACAAGCTGCTGGTTGAGTATATCAACGAACTGCATCAGGCCATGACGCATAACAAGCCCGCGTCTGAAATGATCGTTGTGCTCAAAAAACTGCGCGACTACACGGCCACCCACTTTGGCGATGAGGAAAGGCTGTTCAATGTTCCCGCCTACAAGGCCGCAGCGGAACACATGAAGATTCATAAAAAGTTTGTTGCCAAGCTGGATGAGGTGGAAGAGCAGCTGCGCATGGGCACCGCCACCGTGAGCATGGACCTGCTGACCTTCCTCAAGGATTGGCTGGTACAGCACATCATGGGCACTGACCCCACCTATTTGCCCTACCTCAAGCCTGAAGACAAGGAACCCGCTGATAAGCGGTAGTCAGATCAAAGATGTTTTGTGCAGGCAAGGAAGCCCCGAAAGGGGCTTTTTGCTTGTGTGTAGGGACTCGCAGCAAAATGGCCGTTACGCAGGGCGTGCGTAACGGCCATTTTGCGCATGTGGCGCATGAGAGTTTGTTTGTCCTATGCGGGCCAACTGCCCTCGCGAAGTCTGCGCATGCCTTCTTCGCCCACATAGCGGCGCAACTGTTTGTCGGGCGCGTTGAGCAGGTCCACCACCAGCAGGGCATCAAGGGTGCCAAAGGTCCTGTCTTCATGAAAGGCGGCAATGCGCCCGCCCAGTTGCAGGTAGTGTTTAAAAAGTATGGGCAGGGTGCGCCCGCCCTCCATCTGCCGCACCAGCGCATTGACGGACTTGTAATCAAGATGCTGGGCAAAGGGCAGTTCCTCGCGCAGTTTGCGGGGCTGTTTGCCGCGCACCAGACTTGCCAGAGGCGCATCCCAGTGGCGCAGGCGCAGGTGCCGCCAGAGCAGGTCTACCGATTGCGGGCGATAGTTAAGGCCAATGCTGGCAGGGCCAAAGAGGGTGCGCACGCCATTGCGCAGGGCCATCTGCCCAATGCCCTTCCAGAGCAGAAGCAATGGAGTGTAATCGCGCTGGTATTCGGGGCAGACAAAGGCGCGCCCAAGTTCCAGCGCATTGCCGCACTGGTGGAAAAATTCCGGTTCGTATTCAAAAAGAGAGGCGGTGTAGAGGCGCTTTTTGTCATACTGCCATGTCCCCTCAGGCCGCACTACGCGTGCCCTGTATGAACCGGCAATATTTTTGCCCTCTTCGTCCATGAGCAACAGATGTGAATACTGGGGGTCGTAGCGGTCTGTATCCCGCGCCTGCCCCGAGCCTTCACCCAACGCGCGGAAGGCCTCCTCGCGCCTTCTGGTCAGTTCGTCCAGCAGCAGGGGGGATTCGTTGCCCTCAAGCAGATAGACGCAGTAGCGGCCTTCGCGGGCCAGCATGCGGTTTTCCGGCAGGGCGGCAAGGCTGACCATTATATCCATTTTGGCAGCGGCAGGGGCCAGAGGCCGGCAGTTGGCCGCATGCCCTGCGGCGCCGTGTTCAGAGCCAAGGGCAGAACGGCAAAGCCCCAGGCAGTGGGTGCGCTGCTCGTGGTCCAGCCCGGTAAGGATTTCTGCGGGAATGGCCTCGCCAACAATCATGCGGGCAGTGCTTCCACGCTGCTTGAACAAGGTATTGGGCAGCAGGGCCTCGCCCACGTTTTCCTTGAGCGCTGTTGCGGCGACAAACAGGGGGTTCTGCCGTACGCCCATATGCAGGGGAACAAAATTCAGGCCGGGGATGTTGGCATTGCGCCCGCCAAGCCTGCTGAGCAGGCGCGACCATGGTTGTTCTGCAATGCCGCGTCCCGGTTGCCAGCGCGCAACACGCCCGGAAGGGAAGATACCAAGCGCGCCGCCCGACCGCAGGTGGGTCATTGCTGTACGCAACACTGCGGCATTGGCGGCTGCGCCGCCAGAAAGATTCAGGGGCAGCAACATGGGGGCAAGTTGCGCCAGTTGGGGTATGCGCAGCAAGGCATCGCTGGCAATGATTTTGAGATCGGGACGTACCTTGCCGCAGAGGGCTGCAAGCATCAACCCTTCAAGCCCGCCGGAGGGATGGTTGGCAAAAAGCACCACCGGCCCGTGGGCAGGGATGCGCTCCAGATCGCCGCGCAGGCATTCCGTCCGCACGTCCAGCGCGGTGAGGCAGGCGGTGGCAAAGGTTTGAGGGTCGCCGCACTGGGGCAGCGTGTCGGCCATCTTTTCCAACCGGGCAAAGCCCGAAAGCTGACGGGCCAGGGCGCGGGCCAGCCGCCCGACGCTTCTGACCAGCGGGCGGCCAGGTGCAAGGGGTAAAATATCAGCAGTGCCGGGCATGGGGATTCTCCTGTGCTTGGGCCGGGCATGCGCCTTTGCGCATGACTGGCTGGTTCCGCTTCCTGCGCGTTGCGGCGCGCCAGTTCGGGGACGGTAAAATTCGGGTGTCTAGCAGTATTCGGCGCACACTTCCTGAGGAAGCGGCGTTGCCTTCATCTGGATCATGCCTGCGCGCAGATCGTTTTCAACGTTCTGCTGGCATTCGCAGCAGCGGGTCGCCCCAGGGGCGGCCATCAGGCGGGCAAGGGGAATATCCTCGCCGCATTCTTCGCAGCGGCGGGGGCCACCGTGCCGCAACAGCGCCACAAGGCTCTGAAGCTCACGGATGCGCTGGGAGCTGCGGCGGGCGCTGCAATGGGCTATGTGGGCCGCCTCAAGATGGCTGGCCGCGTCCAGTTCGTCCGCGCAGTGCTGGGCCTGAAAAACATCGCGCAGCAGGGTAAGACGGTGCATTTCTTCGTTCAGTTCGCCCTGAAGACGCTGCAAAGTGTGCAAATTGTCCATGTCTGCCTCCTCCGGAGAATGTCCGATGGTTGGTTGAACTGTTGCTCTTGGGGCAGCATGAACGGGCTGGTTTGCGTTACGGTGTCGCCCAGGTGAATTTGTGCGTCATGTTGGCGGCAAAGTTGTGGAGAGAATTTGCAGGAAGACTGGTAGAAAGCGCAGGGTGGACGGCCCAGATAAAAAAGCCCGCCCCGCAGAGCGGGACGGGCTTTATATCAGGCTTTACCGGCAGATTGCCGCAGCGGCCTACTTGCCGCAGAAGGACAGAAAGTAGCTGTGCATGCGCGTGTCTGGCGTAAGCTCGGGGTGGAAGGACGTGGCCAGAATATTGTTCTGCCGCACGGCTACCGCCTGACCGTCAACTTCGGCCAACACCTTTACACCCGCGCCCACGCCGGTAATGACAGGAGCGCGAATGAAAACCGCCGGGAGGGGGTCTGCCCCGATCTCGGGTATGCTCAGGTTGGTTTCAAAACTGTCCACCTGCCTGCCAAAGGCGTTGCGGCGCACGGTGGCGTCAAGCACGCCCAGGCGGGGCTGGTCCGAGTTTTCAATGTCGCGGCACAGCAGTATAAGCCCGGCGCAACTGCCGTAAACGGGCATGCCGTCGAGTATGCGCTGGCGCAGGGGCTCAAGCATGTTCCATTCGTTGAGCAGTTTGCCGATGGTGGTGCTTTCGCCGCCGGGAATAATCAGGGCGTCGATACCCTCAATATCCTTGAGCTGACGCACTTCCCGGGCCGTTGCGCCCAGGCTGGCAACAGCGGCCACATGCTCGCGAAAGGCTCCCTGAAGAGCCAGAACGCCTACGCAAAGCTGGGACATTACCAACCCCGTTCCTGCATGCGTTCGGCAGAAGGAATGGTGGAAATTTCAATGCCCACCATGGGTTCGCCCAGATCGCGGGAGATTTCGGCCAGCATGGCGAAATCGTTGTAGTTGGTCACGGCCTGCACAATGGCCTTGGCGCGCTTGGCAGGGTCGCCGGACTTGAAGATGCCGGAGCCGACGAACACGCCATCGCAGCCGAGGTGCATCATCATGGCGGCGTCAGCGGGGGTGGCGATGCCGCCAGCGGCAAAGTTCACCACGGGCAGGCGGCCTTCCTTGCGCACGGCGTAGCATACTTCAAGGGGAGCACCGATTTCTTTGGCGTAGTTGGCAACTTCGGCTTCGGGCAGGCTGCACAGCTTGCGCACGTCGTCCATAACCTGACGGCAGTGGCGCACGGCTTCAACCACGTTGCCGGTGCCGGGTTCACCCTTGGTGCGGATCATGGCTGCACCTTCGGCGATGCGGCGCAGGGCTTCGCCCAGGTTGCGGCAGCCGCACACGAAAGGCACGGTAAAATCGCGCTTGTCGATATGGTACTTGTCGTCAGCGGGGGTGAGCACTTCACTTTCGTCAATGTAGTCGGCGCCCATGGCCTCAAGGATGCGGGCTTCAACAAAATGGCCGATACGGGCCTTGGCCATGACGGGAATGCTCACCACTTCCATGATGCGCTTGACGATGGTGGGGTCGGCCATACGGGCCACGCCGCCTGCGGCGCGAATATCGGCAGGTACGCGTTCCAGGGCCATGACTGCGCAGGCTCCCGCTGCTTCGGCGATTTTAGCCTGTTCGGGAGTGGTGACGTCCATGATCACGCCGCCTTTGAGCATTTCAGCAAGGCCTGTCTTCAGGCGGATGGTGCCCTGTTCCATATCTTTCTACTCCTTCTGAGCCGGAGGCCGGCTGGTGATGATGTCTGCATGCCGCACATGCGGCGGCTTTGCTGGCGTGTATATATGTCAATAAGCCGCACCTGACAATATGATACCTGACATGCTCCGCCACAGGACTGCCCGGCGCAAAAAACTTCCTCCATTGGCCCATGCGGCTTGCGCTTCGGGCGTCCTCTGGCTATGCTTAAGGACTCAAAAGGAAGTATGATGACGGAACGTTTCCCCATTCTTTTGCCATTGCTTCGCGGCCCACTGCCCCTGCACGCTTTTGAAGCGTCCGCTCAGTCCGGTCAGGCCTCTGCCGCCGGAAAAGGATCAGACCCTCACTGGGCTGGCGCTTTGCGCCTGTGGCCCGGTCTGCCTGATGCGCCTGCCGAAGGTTTTTTTTGCCCGGATACCTATCCCTTTTCACCCCGCGAGGCCGTGGCCTGCCTTGGCGATCTGCAACAGATGGGCGATGCGGCCCTTTCCGGCCTGCCGGTAGGCGCTGCCGCCGCTGGCAACGCACGCGCCGCGCGCCGCAGCTCTGAAATGGCCATGCTCTCCGGCCTTGAAAAATCTGATGGCGATGCCGCAGCCGCTCTGGCGGCAGAGGCGGCCCGCAAGGATCTGATTGCGCGCACTCAGGCGCAGAAGACCCTGCTCTGGGTCTGGCAGCAGGAGGAAAGTCTGGCTGATCTGGCGGAGCTGACCGCGAGTTTTGCCAAAAATGCGGGCAGCCTGACAGCTTCTCTGGGTGTTGACCCTGATGACGACCTTTCCGGGCTGACGCCGGATGCGCTTACGGGCGATCTGGTGCGCCTTGGCTCGCCCATTGCTCTTGATACTGGTCTTGTGCCGCCGTGGCGTCTGGTGATGGCCAACGCGCTCTACTTTGTGCCGCCCCATGCGCCTGTTATTATTGAAGGGGCCATGCGTGAAGACGTGCTGGATATGCTGGATTTTGCCCCGGCCCCAGAACGTCAGGGCCTGCTTGGCGCGCCGGAATCGGCCCCCGCAGGCACGCCGCTGCCCGTGGCGGTAGAAGCCCGCGCCCCGGGCTGGAAGCTGCTTGGGCATACCCGCCCCACAGGGCAGCCCCCGCTTGATGCCGAGCGGGTGTGGATCACCTGGAGGGCCGGAGCATGAGCAGCCCGCAGCCGCTCACAGCGCAAGGTTTGTTTCCTCACGGCATTGCTGGCGTGATCTTTGACTGCGACGGTGTGATGATCGATTCGCGCGAGGCGAACAACATCTTTTACAATCGCGTTCTCGCCTGGTTTGGCCTGCCGCCCATGACCATTGAACAGGAAAACTACTGTTTCATGGCTACATCGCGTCAGGCCTTGCTGCATATTGTGCCGCCATCCCTGCACGGGCAGATCGACCATGTTATCCGCCACGAGGTTATTTACCAGCGCGATATCGTCCCCATGCTGCGCTTACAGCCCGGTTTTATGGACTTTATCGGCAACCTGCGGAGCAGGGGGGTGCGCATGGCCGTGCACACCAATCGAAAGCTCGATGGAATACAAACGGTTCTGGACATTTTTTCCCTGCCCTCCTATTTTAATCCTGTGGTCGCGGCGGATACAGCCGCACCAAAGCCTTCGCCCGAGGGTACGCGGCACATATGCGCCGCGTGGCAATGCCCTCCGCAACAGGTGCTTTTTGTTGGCGACAGCGAGCACGACAAGGAGGCAGCCCGGGGGGCGGGCGTGATATTTGCCGCATTTAATGGCGGCCCGTTACGGGGAGAGATTACGGCGGTGGATTATCCCGGCCTGCACAATGCGCTGGCCGCAGTGCTGCCGCCTGTTTCCGGCCTGTAAGGCCTCAACCCGTTGCGAATATAAAAGAAAGCCACGCTGGAGGGCGCATGATTGTTGTTGCCAATACCATGAGCGCTATTGCCCTGGTGCTCGGGTCTCTGCTTAGTCTTTATTTCTGGATTGTCATTATCGCGGCTGTGCTCACGTGGGTGCGCCCCGATCCGTATAATCCCATTGTGCGCACCCTGCGCACGCTTACGGAACCTGTGTTTTACCGTGTGCGCAAGTGGTTGCCGTTTACGTATTCAAGCGGCATGGATTTTTCACCCGTGGTGGTGCTGCTGGCCATTGAGCTGTTTAACCGGATTGTCGTCGCTTCGCTGGCCCAGTACGCGATGACGCTCCATTAAAAGAACTGGCGCCGCCGGGGACTGATTTTTTCATATGCTCCATGCGGATGTCTGAGAATCCGCGCCAGGAGGATATGCCCATACGACTTGTAGCCGCGCTGCACAAAGCCACATCGGCGCAGCGGCACAGGCGGGCCGATCCCTTGAGCAAAAGCCTCAGTTGATGCGCAGGCAACAGCCTATGAACATCTAACAATGGAGATTTCTTATGGATCAGCAAGAACTGGAACTGCTGGAAAAGTACGCTACCACTGATCCGGAGCTGAAATCCCTTTGGGAAGATCACGTGCTCTACGAAAAACAGGTGGAAAAGCTCGAAGGCAAGGCCTTCCGTTCGCCCACTGAAGAGCAGACGCTCAAGCAATTGAAAAAGCAGAAGCTCGAAGGAAAAACCCAGCTCATGGCCGTTCTTGATCGTCTGAAGAAACAAGGATAGCCGGGCTTTTTTTAAGGAGTCGGACATGGAATGTACTGGTGCGCAGATTCTCCTTGAGTCCATGAAGCGAGAGGGCGTGGATGTGCTGTTCGGTTATCCGGGCGGTGCGGTTATTGACATTTATGATGAACTACCGCGACATCCCGAGCTACGCCATGTGCTGGTACGGCACGAGCAAGGAGCTGTGCACGCGGCTGACGGCTATGCCCGTGCCTCGGGCAAGACCGGCGTATGCCTGGTCACCTCGGGGCCTGGAGCTACCAATACGGTCACGGGCATAGCCACAGCCTACTCCGATTCCATTCCTCTGGTGGTGTTCACCGGGCAGGTGCCCACCCAGCTGATCGGCAACGATGCCTTTCAGGAAGTGGACATCGTGGGTATTACCCGGCCCTGCACCAAACATAATTTTTTGGTCAAGGACATCACAAAACTGGCGTTGACCATCCGTCAGGCCTTTTACCTTGCACGTTCGGGCCGCCCCGGCCCGGTGCTGGTGGATCTGCCCAAGGACGTCATGCAGAAGCGGGCGGAATTTGTCTGGCCTGAAGACGTCTACATGCGCAGCTACAACCCCACCTACAAGCCCAACCTGAACCAGTTGCGCCGCTCGGTGGAAGAACTGGCAAAGGCCGAGCGCCCGGTGATTCTGGCGGGCGGCGGGGTTATTCTGTCCAACGGGGCGGAGGCCCTGACGAGCCTTGCGCGCAAGCTGAACATACCCGTTACCTGCACCCTCATGGGGCTTGGGGCTTTTCCGGCCACAGATCCCCTGTGGCTGGGCATGGTGGGCATGCACGGCACCTACGCGGCCAACCTTGCCATCAACAATTGCGATGTGCTGATGTGCGTGGGAGCGCGTTTTGACGACCGCGTCACCGGCAGGCTGGCGGCCTTTGCGCCCAAGGCCCGCATTGTGCACATTGATATTGACCCCACGTCCATTCGCAAGAATGTGGAGGTGCATGTTCCTGTGGTGGGCGATTGCCGCCTGGCGCTGGAGGGCATTGCAGAAATCTGCGAGGCCAAGCTGGAAAACAAGGACTGGACGGGCGAACATGCCGCCTGGATTGCCGCCGTGGCCGAATGGAAGGCGAGCAAACCCCTGTGCTACCAGTGCAACGGCAATATCAAGCCTCAGTCGGTTATTGAGGCCCTTTACGACATCACCGGCGGCGATGCCATCATCGCCACCGAGGTGGGCCAGCACCAGATGTGGGTGGCCCAGTTCTATTCGTTTACCAGGCCGCGCACCCTGCTGACCAGCGGGGGCCTCGGCACCATGGGCTACGGCTTTCCCGCTTCGGTGGGGGCGCAGTTTGCCTTCCCTGATAAAAAGGTCATTGCCGTGGCGGGCGACGCCTCGCTGCAAATGAATATTCAGGAGCTGGCAACCGTGGTGGCCAACAAGCTGCCCATCAAGGTCGTCATCCTGAACAACCGCTATCTGGGCATGGTGCGGCAGTGGCAGGAGCTCTTTTACAACAACAACTACAGTTCCACCAACATGGAAGCCCAGCCCGACTTTGTGAAGCTGGCCGAGGCCTACGGGGCCGAAGGCTATCGCATCGAAAAGGCGGAAGACATGCGGGCCGTGCTTGAAAAGGCCCTTGCTTCGCCCAACCCTGCCTTCATCGACGTGGTAGTTGAGCGCGAAGAAAACGTGTACCCCATCGTGCCCGCCGGTGCGGCGCTTGATGAAATGTTGCTGGTGTAAGGGAGATGGCAATGCAACGACATGTGCTTTCCGTGCTGGTGGAAAACGAACCCGGCGTGCTTTCCCGCGTGGCTGGCCTGTTCAGCGGGCGCGGCTTCAACATTCATTCGCTCAATGTGGCCCCGGCCCTGGAAGAGGGCGTTTCGCACATGACCATCACCACCGATGGCGACAGTCTTATTCTGGAGCAGATCATGAAGCAGCTCCACAAGATTGTTTCTGTCATCAAGGTTGTGGACTTTGCGGATATTCCCGCTGTGGCGCGTGAAATGATCTTTGTCAAAGTGCAGGCAGAAGGCCCCATGCGGGGCGAAATTCTGCGAACTGTTGAAATATTCCGCTGCAAGGTGGTTGATGTCAGCCCCAATGAGATGACCATTGAGGCCACTGGCGACCAGAACAAACTGGACGCCATCATCAGCCTGCTGCAGCGGTTTGGAATCAAGGAACTGGCGCGCACAGGCGCGGTCCATGCGTCGTTCCAAGAAAACGGATTGGGTTCCGGGACGCGAAGATGGCCTTCCGGGTATGGCACAAAACATCCCACAAGGCATGGCTGCCCCACGCGTAAAGAACCCGGTCGCGCGGCCTTGCGTCGCGAGATTACAGGAGCGTTAGCCCGTGAGCGTGTCAATGGCCCACAAGGCCTCCTTGACAGCGCGCACGAGGTCGGGTTGGGGAGTATATCCATTCAAACCAGCCTGGGTCATTGGCAAAGCGTCCCACAGGCGGCCTTGCCCGCCGTATCCAGTCGGCCCCCCTCTGTCCTTGCCGCAAGGGCGGGAAGGAATGTATTTTTTTTGTCTAACCGTGAGTGATCTCAGAGGATGTTCAGATGAAAGTTTATTACGATCAGGATGCAGACCTTAATTGTTTGAAAAACAAGACTGTGGCCATCATCGGTTATGGCAGCCAGGGCCATGCCCATGCCCAGAATCTGCGTGATTCCGGCGTCAAGGTTGTGGTGGGGCAGCGCCCCGGCGGCGCCAACTACGAGCTGGCCAAAGAACACGGCTTTACCCCCGTATCCGCTGCTGAAGCCGCTGCCCAGGCCGACCTGATCATGATTCTGCTGCCTGATGAAGTGCAGGCAGCCGTGTACGAAAACGACGTGAAGCCCCATCTGACCAAGGGCAAGGCCCTGCTGTTCGCCCACGGCTTCAACATCCATTTCAGCCAGATCCAGCCGCCCAAGGATGTGGACGTGTTCCTCATCGCTCCCAAGGGCCCCGGCCATCTGGTGCGCCGCACCTTCACCGAAGGCGGCGGCGTGCCCTGCCTCGTGGCCATTCATCAGGACGCCACCGGCGAAGCCCTCAAGATTGCCCTGGCCTATGCCAAGGGCATCGGCGGCGCCCGCTCCGGCGTTATTGAAACCTCCTTCCGTGAAGAAACCGAAACCGACCTCTTTGGCGAACAGGCCGTGCTTTGCGGCGGCGTTTCCGCCCTCATCAAGGCCGGTTTTGAAACCCTGGTGGAAGCCGGTTATCAGCCCGAAATGGCTTACTTTGAATGCATGCACGAAATGAAGCTCATCGTTGACCTCATGTACGAGGGCGGCCTTTCCCGCATGCGTTACTCCATCAGCAACACCGCTGAATACGGCGACTACGTCACCGGCCCCCGCCTGATCACCGAAACGGTGAAAAAGGAAATGAAGGGCGTGCTCAAGGACATCCAGAGCGGCGTGTTTGCGCGCAACTTCATTCTTGAAGCCCGCGCCAAGTACCCCATGTTCCTCACCACCCGCCGCAACGAATCTGAACACCAGATCGAAAAGGTGGGCAAGGAACTGCGCGGCATGATGTCCTGGCTCAAGAAGGACAAGAAAGACTAGTTCCGCTGTTTCAGCTGCTGGCTGAAAGCGCTTATGGGGCTTTCCACGGAATTTTCGTGGAGAGCCCCATTTTTTATGCCTGCTGAAAATCATAAAACAGATTTTTTTCAAATGGCCAGCCTGTAGCGGATTTGGATGCAGTCGCAGATTTTTTCTGACTGAAAGGCTTTGTTATCGCAGTAAATTGGTCAATTTTATCGGCTCGTGTATGTTGCAAAAATAGTTACTGTTTGCCACAATCGGAGCCTACAGCTGGTATAGAAGAGCTGTTGTCGTCCATGCGCCGAAGCTTCCTGCATCGGTGTGCCGTATTTTACGGGCATGGCCCTTCCGCATCTGGTTTTCTCATGTGTGCATTGCTTCCTGCCTTTGTCTTGCGACCGCCCATTATTGCAGTCAGCTGCACAGACATGACCTGCCCCGGCATTGTGTCCTCGCTGTACTTTTTTTGCGCCCATCGCCCGCTGCAACAGTGCGGGCTTGCGCAGGGTAATTGATACGGCATTTCGGAGTGTCGGTTTGCACCATGATTTTTCAGGAGATTGAGACGTGCTCAGAAATTTCAGCATAAGTCGGCGAATTGTCTTTTTTGTTATCTTCATGATTGCCTTGATTCTCTCTATCGCGGCTTTGTCCGTGCGTATGACCGAAGGCGTCATTGGAGACGGCACAGCGCTTGCCAAAGAAATGCTGCTTGATTCCCAGAGGGCGCGTATCAAGGATATCACGCATTCGCAGGCGCTTGGTCTGGCGGCCATGACGCAAGGTCTGCCCGAGGCCGAGCAGTTGCGCACCATTGCGCAGTATGTGGACAGCGCCCGGTTTGAGGATGACAGCTCCGGTTATTTTTATGTGTACAAGGGGACGGTCAGTGCGGCCCACCCCTTGCAAAAGCAGCTGATCGGCAAGGATCTGGCGTCAACCGCCGACAGCCGGGGCGTTCACTATGTCAGTGAACTGCACAAGGCAGCGCAGCGCGGCGGCGGTTTTGTGGACTTTGTGTTTCCCAAGCCCGGTTCTGGCGATGTGTTCAAGCTGGGCTATGCGGAGGCTATTGCTGGCACGCCCTTCTGGATTGGCACGGGCGTGTATATCGACAATGTCGACAAGGCCGAAAGTCGCCTCATCACCACCATGCGCGCCATCCTGCACAGCAAGCTGGCTGTCTATGGCGGTGGTTTTCTGGCGATACTGTTGCTGGTGGTTTGCCCGCTGTCCTATGTCATGGTCGTGTCCATAACCCGGCCTCTGGCTGGCATAACCCGACACGCCCGCGCCGTGGCGCAGGGCAACCTTGATGAAGAATTTGAAACAACAGGGCGCGATGAAGTGGCGACCCTGCAGCAGGCCTTGAGTGCAATGGTTGTGAAACTCAAGGAATTTATCGGTCAGGCCGAAGAGCAGAGCCGTCTGGCTGGCAAGGCTGCCAGCGAGGCCCAGCAGGCGCAGGCAGAGGCTCTTGAGGCCGAGCGCAAGGCAAAGGATAAAACCGCCGCCATGCTTCAGGCAGCGGAAAGGCTGGAGCAGGTTGCGCAGGCTGTAAGCACGGCCTCAACCCAGCTTTCGGCCCAGATAGAGCAGTCGGACAAAGGGGCCGTGCATTCCGCCCAGATGCTTGCAGAGGCCGCAACGGCCATGAACCAGATGAACGCCAGCGTGCAGGAGGTGGCGCTCAGCGCCGCAACCGCATCCGATGCGGCCAGCCAGACCCGCGAGCGCGCCCTGAGCGGTGCGGGCATTGTGGAAAAGGCCGTGCAGAGCATCGGCCATGTTCACGAAGTCTCTTTGCGGCTCAGGGATGGCATGACCGAGCTTAACGACCATTCGCAGGCCATCACGCGCATCATGGGCGTTATTTCCGATATCGCGGATCAAACCAACCTGCTCGCGCTCAATGCCGCCATTGAAGCTGCCCGGGCGGGCGACGCCGGGCGCGGTTTTGCCGTGGTTGCCGATGAAGTGCGCAAACTGGCGGAAAAAACCCTCGCCTCAACCCATGATGTGGGCAACGCCATCAAGGCCATTCAGGAAAGCACGGCCAAGAGCGTTTCGGACATGGACAATGCCGTGGGTCAGGTGGAGCAGGCAACAGATTTTGCCAATCAGTCAGGCAAGGCTCTGGAAGAAATTGTGGCTACCGTAGAAGCCACCGCCGACCAGGTGAACGCCATTGCCGAGGCCAGTGGGCAGCAGTCTGCCGCCAGTGAAGAAATCAACCATTCAATTGATGACGCCACACAGGTTGCCCACCAGACGGCGGACGCCATGAACGAAGCTCAAAAGGCCGTGGCTGACCTGGCCGTTCAGACCAGAGGGCTGGCCGAGCTGATTGTGGACATGAAAAACTAGGGGCTGCCTCTATATAAAGGGGAAGTATGCGCGTGCCTAAGGTACACAATACATACTGGGCAGCCCCACGGTGAACATCTGATGAACCAATTTCATAGCGCTGCGACCAGCAGGGAATCATGCACGACCCAAAGCAGATTTTTTAGTACCTCAGCACGCTTGAAGAAAAGCAATCGCTCGAGCAGTTGAGCCTGTGGGGATAAGGGGGATTACCATCTTGGGCTTCATTTGGGGAAAGCCATTACGTTACAC
>JASGGT010000059.1:0-15444 GCA_047602655.1 Desulfovibrio sp.
ACAGTCAGCATGCGCACCAGGGCTTCCGGCGGCACGTCCATTGTTTCGCGCAGCCACACCGCCTCCTTGCGCACGTCCAGATCGCGGTTGGAGGTCAGCCCGTCTGTGCCAAGGCACAGCAGCGCGCCGCTTTCCATGAGCTCACGCACGGGCGGCACCCCAACGCCAAGATTGCGGTTCGAGCGCGGACACAGGCACAGGGCCGCCCCGCTGGCTGCCAGCACTTCCACTTCCTGCGCGTCAAGCTGCACGCCGTGCACGGCCAGAGTGCCGGGGCCGAGCAAGCCCAGCTTCACCGCATAGGCAAGCGGGCGCAGACCCGGCGCAGACCAGTCTGGCGGCAACACAACCCCGGCGTACAGATCGCGCAAAGGCCCGTTGCCTGACGTGAGCAATTGGGTTTCTTCGGGTGATTCAGCAAGGTGGAAGGAAAAAACGCGCCCCATGCGGGAGCAGTCCTGCCGCGCGGCGCTGAGGATTTCCGGCCCCGTGGAATACAGGGCATGCCCGCCTGGAGCGCAACGGGCCATGAGAAAGGGATCATCGGCCAGAGCCTGGCGGCAGCGAGGCGGCCAGGGGCGTTCGCCATCGGCAAAGGGTGCGCCAAAGCCAAACCACTCGCAAAAATGGCTCGCGGTCAACCCGGCCTCATTGCAGGCCGCATCGGCCAGAACTGTGCCGCCGGGCAGGGATCCCGTGATGTTGCCCACATACAGCGTGCCGTACAGGGCCAGAGCGGCGCAGGCGCTTTCCACAGCATCCGCCTGAGGGGCAGCGCCAAGCAGGGGGATGAGACTTTGCAGCCATGCGGTGAAGCCGCGCCCCCAGCGGGTTTTTTCCGCCAGATGCGAGAGTTCCAGATGCGTGTGCGCGTTGACGCAGGCAGGCGCAAGGCAGACAGCACCCACATCGCGCACCAGCGTACCTGCGGGCAGTTTGGCCTGCGACCACGGCAGCACGTCCTCCACCAGCCCATTGCGCACCAGCAGCACGCCGTTGTCGATCTTTTTCAGCGGGGCAAACAGGCGGGCGGCCCGCGCAGGGCCTTCGCCGCCAAGGGTCAGTATGCTCCTGGCCCTGATGGCCAGCAAGCCCCCGGACTGCTCGTCAGATTCAGGGGATTCCGTTGTTTCCATGTTCATGGGGCCTCCGCCGTCAACGGCTTCTGCGGGCAAACTGCCCGCCCGACACATAGAACGTGTTTTCCACAATGAACAGGGCGCGCGGATCAATACTGAACACCAGATTTTCCAGTCGCTTGAGCGCCACATTGTTTGTGACGGTGAGCAGAATCTCGCGGTCGGAGCCGGAGTAGGCCCCCTTGCCCCGCACAAGCGTTGCGCCGAAGCGTTCCGTCACCAGGATAGCCTCGCTGATCTCTTCACCGTGGTCAGAAATGATCATCACAAGCTTGCGGCGGTTGAACAGGCCCAGCACGTATTCCAGCGTACTGGCCGAAATGAACATCATCAGCATGGAAGCCACAATGAGGTCCAGCGCCATGTGCGAGGCCGCCGTAAGAAACAGCAGGGAATTGAACAGAAAATTGAATTGCCCGATGGGCACGTTCCAGCGTTCCTTGAGCAGCACGGCAACCACATCCGTGCCGCCGCTGCTGCCGAGGGTGCGCAGCATAACGCCGCAGGCCGCGCCGTGCAGCACTCCGCCCACCACGGTGGCGTACACTTCGTTGGTGATGGGGATGTTGAACGTGATGAAAAAACTGAACAATGTGGTGCAAAGGGTACCATAGGCCGTGTAGAGCAAAAAACGTTTGCCAACGCAAAACCAGCCCAAGGCATACACAGGGACGCACAACACGGAATACCAGACAAGCGGCGTCAGCGTGCCTGTCCAGTAATTGACCAGCAGGCCCACGCCCATGACTCCCCCGGAAAGGAAGCCATGGGGCGCGGCCACGCTCTGAATGCATACGGCCATAAGAACCGACCCCAGTGTAAGCCAGAGCAGGTTCCAGACCACCGATTCGGCCAGAGCCTTGTTGTGCGATTGCAGCTTCATGACTCTACGTTACAACAGGCCCCAGATCATCTTCAAGGCCACGAGGATCAAAAAACAGGCAAAACTTTTCTTGAGCTTGTCCGCAGGCAGCGAATGCGAAAGCCTGGCTCCGAGGGGAGCGGTCATAAAGCTGGCGGCCGCAATGCCCAGCAGCGCCCACAGGTTCACAAAACCAAGCGACATGGCGGGCAGCTCCGGCCTGCCCCAGCCGCCCACAATAAAGCCCAGCGTACCCGCCACGGCAATGGGAAAACCAATGGCCGCCGAGGTGCCCACGGCATGGTGCAACGGCACGTTGCAAAAGGTCATGAACGGTACGGAAAGCGTACCGCCGCCGATGCCCACAAAGCTCGATACAAGGCCGATGACGCCGCCCACGCCAGCGGTTCCCATCTTGCCGGGCAGATCGCGGCTGGCCGGGGGCCGATAGTTGGAGAGCATCTGCGCAGACACAAAGAGGATAAAGCAGATAAAAAATATCTTCAGGAACATGGTGGGCATATGGGTGGCGATAAGGCCGCCGAAGAACGTTCCCACAAGAATGCCGGGGGTAATGGCCTTGAAAATATCCCAGTGCACGGCTCCACGGGCGTTATGCGCCCGCGCGCTGGAGATGGAAGTGATCATGATACTGGCAAGCGACGTGCCAAGCGCCATCTGCTGCACATACTGTGCAGGAACACCCACGGTGGGGAAAATGGCAACCATCAGGGGCACCAGTACAATGCCGCCGCCAACACCCAGAAGCCCGGCCAGAACACCGGCCACAGCCCCGCACAAAACGTAGGCCACAAGAGACACAAGCATGTGGTTCTCCTCGCTGAAGATACTTACAGCCGCGCCGCAAAAACGCCTGCATCAGTGCGCGGTACGCTTACAACTAGACAAAGCCCCTGCAAGCGTCAACCGACTTTTTGCTTTACAAAGGGCCCAAGCGCGCCTACATTTGCTACTTATGAAGACCAACGCCCGTTTGCGCAATTTCCTATGGCAGGGCAAGCACAGCGCCCCCGGCCTCCCTGATTTTTTTCGCATTTGCAGGCGTTTTTCGTATTCCCCCGTTGTATAGCAACGGGGATTTTTTTTGACCTTTTTACCACGCAACGTCATGAATACCGACAATCGCTACCACTGGCCCCACAAAGACCTGCTGGACGTCACCCAACTGAGCGCGGAAGACACCATGCACCTGCTGGACCTGGCCGCCAGCTTTCAGGAAATCAACAGCCGTCCGGTCAAGAAGGTGCCTACCCTCAAGGGCAAGACCGTTGTGCTGTTTTTCGTGGAAAACAGCACCCGCACCAAGACGTCCTTTGATGTTGCGGGCAAACGCCTTTCCGCCGACACCTATTCCCTGGCAAAATCGGGCTCAAGCCTGAACAAGGGCGAAAGCCTCAAGGATACGGGCCTCACCCTTCAGGCCATGGGGCCGGATGTCATTGTCATCCGCCACCCCAGCAGCGGCGCGGCGCGCTTTCTTGCGGAGCTGCTGCCCTGCGGCATCGTCAACGGCGGCGACGGCTGGCATGCCCACCCTACCCAAGCCCTGCTCGACTGCTACAGCCTTCGGCAGGCATGGCAAAACCGCTTTGCCGGGCGCACCCTGCTGATTCTGGGCGATATTGCGCACAGCCGCGTGGCCCGCTCAAACATGCACCTGCTCACCATGCTGGGCGTCAAGGTGCGCCTGTGCGCCCCGCGCACCCTGCTGCCCGCCGGAGTGGACCACTGGCCCGTGGAAATCTATACGGAGCTGGACAAAGCCGTGCGCGATGTGGACGCCGTCATGTGTCTGCGCCTGCAACTTGAGCGCCAGCAGGCGGGCCTTTTGCCCGACCTTGCGGAATATTCCCGCCGTTTTTGCCTTGGCTCCAGCCAGCTGGCGCTTGCCGCGCCCGAAGCCAAGGTTTTGCATCCCGGCCCCATGAACCGTGGGCTTGAAATTTCCAATGACATTGCAGACGCCCCCGCGAGCCTGGTGCTGAACCAGGTGGCTGCGGGCGTCGCCACGCGCATGGCTGTGCTCTATCTGCTGGCCACGCGCAACGATGGAGTACGCGCATGAGCCTCTTGATAAAGAACGCACGCCACCTTGAAGCCCCGGTTGACCTGCTGGTGCGGCACGGCAAAATTGTCACCATGACCCCGGCAGGGCACCACAGCTATGACAGCCGTGAAGTTTTTGACGCCAAAGGCCTTGTACTCATGCCCAGCTGCATTGACGCCCACGTGCACCTGCGCGAACCGGGCTTTGAATACAAGGAAGACATCGCCTCCGGCCTCGAGGCCGCGGCGCGGGGCGGCTTTGGCGCAGTGATGTGCATGGCCAACACCAAACCAGTCAACGACACGGCCAGCATCACGCGCGCCATGCTCGACAGCGCCCGCAAAAGCCACCCCAACGGGCCGCACCTCCACCCCATTGCCGCCGCCACCGTGGGCCTCAAGGGAGAGGAAATGGCCCCCCTTGCGGAACTTAAGGAAGCGGGCTGCGTGGCTGTTTCCAACGATGGCCGCCCGCTGGAAAATGCGGAGCTTGTGCGGCGCATCATGGAATACGGCGCAGACCTTGGTCTGGTGCTTATAGACCACTGCGAAGACCCGCAGCTGGCAAAGGGCTGGCGCATGCACGAAGGCGTGACCAGCGGCCTGCTGGGCGTCAAAGGGCAGCCCGCCGCTGGCGAGGCCAATCAGGCCATGCGCGACATCATGCTGGCCGAATACCTCGATGTGCCCGTGCATATCGCCCATGTTTCCGCAGCGCTGACAGTTGACTGCATCGCCTGGGGCAAGGCGCGCGGCGTCAAGGTGACTGCCGAAACCTGCCCCCACTATCTGCTGCTGGATGAAACAGCCCTTGAGGGCTACAATACCCAGGCCAAGGTCAGCCCGCCCCTGCGCACCGCCGCAGACCGCGAGGCCTTGCGCCGCGCCGTGAAAAACGGCACCATCGACATACTCGCCACAGACCACGCCCCCCACGCCGCCCACGAAAAAGAAGGCACCCTGGACGATGCCATGTGCGGCTTTACCGGGCTTGATCTGGCTGTCAGCCTCACCTGGGGGCTGGTGGCAGAAGGCGTGCTGACAGAGGCCGATGTGCACCGGCTGTGGAGCCGCCGCCCGGCAGAGATTTTCAACCTGCCCTGCAACGGCTTTACCCCCGGCGATCCAGCAGATTTCTTCCTGCTTGACCCGGACGAAACATGGGTTCCCGGGCCGGAAAACCTCTATTCCAAGAGCTGCAACACGCCATTTCTGGGTCAGACCCTGCGCGGCAGGGTCAAACACCACTGGATAGACGGCATGCAGCTGTTCTGATGCCCTGCGGGGATCATTACAGGGGGTTTTATGTACCGTATTCTGCACGATCAGGAGCTGTTCCGCAGCCAGTGCCTCATCAATGGGCACTGGCGCGATGCGGCCGACAAAAGCGTTATTGAAGTCGTTAATCCCGCCAACGGCAAGCAGCTGGGCACGGTGCCCAACTGCGGCGAGGCCGAAACCCGCGAGGCCATTGAGGCCGCTCAGGCGGCCTTTGCCGTCTGGAGCGCAAGAACGCCTCTGGAACGCGGCGCTCTGCTCCATGCGTGGGAACGCGCCATTGCCGAAAATATTGAGGATCTGGCCCGCCTGCTCACCCTTGAAGAAGGCAAGCCTCTGGCCGAGGCCAGAGCAGAGATACTCCAGGGCGCATCCTACTTTCCCTGGTTTGCGGAAGAAGCCCGCCGCTTCAGCGGCGAGGTCACTCCCGTATACCGCCACGGGGTGCAGGCCCTCACCCGCCATGCCCCTGTGGGTGTGGCGGCGGCCATCACGCCGTGGAACTTCCCCATGTCCATGATCCCCCGCAAGGTGGCCCCCGCGCTGGCGGCAGGCTGCACGATGGTGGTCAAGCCCGCCAGTGCCACGCCTTACAGCGCGCTGGCAATGGCGGAACTGGCAGTGCGGGTGGGTATCCCCGCCGGGGTTTTCAACGTTGTTACGGGCAGCGCGCGGCGCATCGGCAACGAGATCACCTCCAACCCTCTGGTGCGCAAACTCAGCTTTACCGGCTCAACGGCGGTGGGGCTGCAACTGGCAACCCAGTGCGGGCCTACCCTCAAACGCACGTCCATGGAGCTTGGCGGCAACGCGCCCTTCATTGTGTTTGACGATGCGGATATGGACAAGGCTGTGACCATGGCCATGGCCTGCAAATTCCGCAATGCCGGGCAAACCTGCATCTGCGCCAACCGTTTTCTGGTGCAGAGCGGCGTTATGGAAACGTTCGCCACCAGTCTGCTCGACCACATCAGCGCCCTGCGCGTGGGCGACGGTCTCAAGCCGGAGACAGACATGGGTCCGCTCATCAATGCCGATGCCGTGGCCCACACGGATGCCCTGGTCAAGGACGCCGTGGAAAAAGGCGCGCAGGTGCTGTTTGGCGGCAAGCCGCACAGCCTTGGCGGCAATTTTTACGAACCCACCCTGCTGGTGGGCCTGACGCCGCAGATGCGTATTTTCCGCGAGGAGATCTTCGGCCCGGTGGCTGCCCTCATGACTTTTGACGATGAGGAAGAAGCCGTTTCCCTTGCCAACGATACGGAATTCGGTCTTGCCTCATATATCTGCACACGCGACATGCCGCGCACCTGGCGGCTGTTCAACAAATTGCAGTACGGCATGGCCGGTTTCAACGATGCGGGCCTTGCCGCCGCCGAAACGCCCTTTGGCGGCGTAAAATTCAGCGGCATTGGCCGGGAAGGCAGCCGCGAGGGCCTTCAGGAATACATGGAAACCCACTATGCCCTGCTGGGCGGGCTGAACTGACGCGCCCGCGAGGAGTGTTCTTATGCCCGAACGTGAACCAGTCGCAGCCGGGCGTTTCTATCCTGCTTCGCCCGACGAGCTGCAAAAAGAAATCCGGTCATACCTCGCGGCTGGTAAGGCCCTGTCGGCCAATGCGCCCATTGACGCCAAGCGCAAGGCCTCTGCAAGCCTGCGCGGCCTTATGCTTCCCCATGCTGGCTATGTATACTGCGGCACGGTGCTTGGGGCCGCGCTCATGAGCCCTTGGAACAAAACAACAGCCGGGGGCAGCCTGCCGGAGCGGCTTGTAATGCTCTGCCCCAACCACACGGGCAGGGGCGCACCCCTTGGCGTGTGGCCGGACGGCACATGGCGCACCCCTCTGGGCAGTGTTGACGTGGATGCGGAGCTGGCCGCCAGCCTCTGCGGCAAGGGCGGTTTTGCGCCCGATCTACACTCGCACCTTGGCGAGCATTCCATAGAAGTTCTGCTGCCCTTTCTGCAATGCGTACCGCCGCAGGGAACGCCCGGCGCGACCCGCCGCATCACACCGGTGTGCGTGGGCACCATGCAGCACAAGGCCTTGCAGGATGCAGGACTTGCACTGGCGGAGGTCATCCGCCAGTACGAAAGAAAGGGGGAAAGGATCGGCGTCATCGTCAGCTCCGACATGAACCATTACGAAGATCAGGAAACCACCATGCGCAAGGACGCCTTTGCCCTTTCGCAGGCGCTGGCCTGCGACCCGGAAGGCCTGCTCAGCATGGTGCAGCGTGAAAAAATCACCATGTGCGGGGCGGCCCCCATGGCCCTTGCCCTGTTTGCCGCCCGCGCCCTGGGCGAACCGTGGGCGGAACTGTGCCTCTACGACACGTCTGCCACGGCCTCGGGCGATACCCGCAAGGTGGTGGGCTATGCCGCTCTGCGCTTTGGCCTTGCCTGAGGGCATTGCATAACGCCCTGGCACAGATAATTCTTGCCCGGCGGGCAATCTGCTGCGCGGCAGCGGGGAACAAAACCCTGTTGCCGCGCAGTGTTGCACGATCTGGCCTGCACATTTTTTGCCATACCTGACATATGCCACATATCCGCCAAAGGCGCGCCAACGCTTGAACAACGCCGCAGCACCTCGCCACGCTCCAATAAAGACAGGCATCTGAATGCGCCGCATCTCTGGACAGGGGGTGGCAAGTTTGCCACTATGCGGCATCACAAAACCAAGGGGATTACCATGGAAGTGTGCATCGCTTATCTGCGTGGCAAACCGATCATGCTGGAGCTGCGGGACGGCATAGCCTATCTCGACAACGAACCCCAGCCCATCAAATATCTCGACGAAGCAAAGCTCCAGGAATTCAGCGATTCCATCCGGGCCATTCCGTATTCCGCTGATCCTGGCTATGAAGCGCTGGTCAATTCCAAGCGCGCGGCCTTTATTGTCACCCTGATTGGCAGCGCCGTGGGCGAGGAATGCGTTTCCAGGCTGACCCATATTCTGGATCACGTGCATTACGATGTGCTGGAGTATCTGGGCGAAACCGGAGAAGAAGATGCTTGAAATCCGTGATCTGCATGTTTCGGTCAAGGGCACGCCCGTGCTCAAGGGCATTGATCTGCACATCCGCCCTGGCGAAACATTCATTCTTTTTGGCCCCAACGGCTCCGGCAAGACCACCCTGCTCATGACCCTCATGGGCTTTGCGGGGTATGAGGTCACGCAGGGGCAGATCATCTACAAGGGCACCGACGTGACCCACGCGCCCATGTACGAGCGTGCGCGTCTCGGCATCGGCATGTCGTTCCAGCGGCCCCCCACCATCCACGGCCTGCCCACGGGCAAGCTGGTGGAGCTGTGCGGGCGCGGGCGCAAGATGGATATAGAAGACATGGCCCGCAAGGTGCATTTTGACCATTTTCTCAAGCGCGATGTGAACGCGGGCTTTTCCGGCGGCGAAATCAAGCGCTCCGAGCTGCTGCAACTCATGGCCCAGAAGCCGGATCTGCTGCTGTTTGACGAGCCGGAATCGGGCGTTGACCTTGAAAACATGGCTCTTGTGGGCAAAACCGAGCGCTACCTGCTAGACGGCACGCCCGAACTATGTTGCGCCACGCTGCGGCAGCGGGAGAAGGTGCGCTCCACCAGCGGTCTTATCATCACCCACACCGGACATATTCTCGAATACGTCAATGCCCACCGGGGGCAGGTCATGTATCAGGGCAAGCTGTGCTGCGAGGCGCGGCCCCGCGAAATTCTGGACCACATCGCTACCCACGGCTATCAGGAATGTCTGCGCTGCCTCACTGGCGACATGCTTGGCAAAATTGCGGAGGCGCCCCTTAAATGAGTTCTGTCAATCTTTCCCGCTTTCAGTTCAGCGGCGGCGAAAACGCCGCACCCATTGAAAATCTCACCGCCCTGCCCCGCGAGGATCAGGAACGTCTGGTGCTGGCTGGCATCGATGTAAACGACACCACCGCCAGCGGCGCGTTCATGCAGCTCAACCATGCTGGAGTGCACTGCGAAACCCGCCATGAAGGCCTCGACCTCATGGACATCCGCACGGCGCTGAAAAAGTTCGACGGCCTGCCCCAGTATTTCTGGAAGCTGCTGAATCCTGAAAAGGACGAATTCACGCGCATGGCGCAGGAGCACTGCAACGGCGGCTACTTTGTGCGGGCGCGCAAAGGCGTCAAAATCGCCCAGCCCGTGCAGTCGTGCATGTTTATCAAGGGGCACGGCGCGGGCCAGAGCATCCACAATATTGTGATTGTTGAAGAAGGCGCGGAACTGCACATTCTTGGCGGCTGCGCCACTGCGCACGATGCCAACGATGCCGCCCATCTGGGCGTGACCGAATATTATGTGGAAAAAGGCGGCAAGCTCACCTTTACCATGATCCACAACTGGGGCAGCAGCACGACCGTGCGTCCCCGCTCCGCCGGGATTGTAGAAGCCGGGGGCGAGTTCCAGAACAACTACATTCTGCTCAAGCCCGTGGGCGACCTGCAAATGTACCCCACCATGACCCTGGCTGGAGCCGGTGCCGTGGCCCGCTTCAATTCCGTTGTGGTGGCCCCCACCGGTTCCCATGTGGACTGCGGCAACCGCATTGACCTTGCGGCCCCCGATACGCGCGGCGAAATCATCTCGCGCGTTGTCACCACGGGCGGCACGGTCATCAACCGGGGCTTTATTGGCGCTTCCGCCGCTCCCGCCAAGGGGCACCTTGAATGCAAGGGGCTGATTCTTGGCGGCGGGCGCATGCACGCCATCCCCGAGCTGGACAGCAACCAGGACGGCGTGGAACTCTCGCACGAGGCAGCGGTGGGCAAGATCGCGCAGGAGGAAATTGAATACCTCATGGCGCGTGGCCTGGACGAAGACGAAGCCGCCGCCACCATCGTGCGGGGCTTTTTGAACGTGGACATCATGGGACTGCCCGCCCCGCTGAAAAAGGCCATGGACGAGCAGATTTCCCTGCTGGAAGCGGGCAACGCCATGTAGTGGAGGGCAGCTTTTGCGGCCCGCCCAACCCTGCCCGATACGCGCACTTGACCGAAGCCAGCCTTGCAGCTATATTTCCCCTCCTTGGGGCCTATAGCTCAGTTGGTAGAGCCTCCGGCTCATAACCGGCCCGTCCCAGGTTCAAGTCCTGGTGGGCCCACCAAGAACTGTTCAGACAAAGTCCGCCGAAGTTGCACAACTTCGGCGGACTTTGCGTTTTGCGACAAAGAACGCTTCTTCCAGTTTCGCGTAACTTCTTTGCCAGCGGCAAATTTATTTCGGAGGGGCGACTTTTGGGGCAACGGCAAGTCCCCCTGGAGGTATTGCCCATACCCTCCACAGGGAGTTTCAACTTAATCCGTTGTGCCGCCGCCCGGTTGGCCTGCTCAACGATATTTCCCATAAGGGCCGCCTCCACAGGAATAATCATGACACGCTGGGGAATTATTGCGCCGACGGCTCCGTGGGGTAGTGATACGGCCAGATCCAGCACTTAAAGGGGCTCTTCACCATCATCAATGGCGGCCAGGATCGTCTTAAATTACATAATAATCCATTATTGTTGACAGGGATATCAATGAGTGCCGCCCGCATCGGCGGGAGCCGAGGTCCCATGCCGGACCGGTCTTGACAACCAAACCAGCCCTAATAAGCCGATGAACATAGCGCCCGACAACCCAAACAGGTCAGTTGCCGACATGATGAAGCTCTGCTGTTCCAGCACTCTGTCCAGCATGCCGAAGGCCTGCTGCGGCGCCAGATGCAACGAGGCGGCCTGCTCGGCAAACTGAGCGGCCTGTTGCGAATATGGGGTAATGTTCTCGGCCAGATAGGCGTGGTGGCGTATGGCGCCATCTTCCCACAAAGTACCATAGAGCGAAGCCGCGAATGAACCAGCCATAATACGGGTGAAGTTGTAGAGGCCAGAAGCAGCCGGGATGCGGTTTGGCTCAAGGCCCGACAATATCACCGTAGTGAGAGGAATAAAAAAGGTCGCCATAGCCAGGCCTTGAAGCACATGCGTGCCCGCTATGCTCCAAGGTGAAACGTCCGGACTGAAGGTCGAACGCCAGAAGCCACAAGCGGCGAAAACCAGAAAGGCGACAGAAGCGTACAGTCTGGGGTCGACCTTATGGATGGTTTTGCCCACAAGAGGCGACAGAATCAACGCAAGAATGCCCACAGGTGCTGTTACCAATCCCGCCCACGTTGCGGTGTAGCCCATTGTTCTCTGTAGCCACATGGGAATCAAGACCAGATTGCCAAAGAACACGGCGTAGCCGACGGTAATGGCAAGAGTGCCCGTGGTAAAATTGCGGCTTTTAAATAGAGACAGATCAACAATGGGATGTTTTTCGGTCAGTTCCCAAATCAGAAAGAAAGCGAAGCCCACAAAGGCTATCACAGCCAATCCCACAATAAAGTTGGAACTGAACCAGTCCTCGTCCTTGCCTTTGTCCAGAAGTATCTGCACAGCGCCGACCCAGATAACAAGCAGGGCTAACCCGATTTTATCAATAGGCAGCCTGCGTATTTCGCTTTCTCGCCCTTTAAGGGTAACCCAGGTCAGCCAGGCTGAAACGAACCCCACAGGAACATTGATATAAAAAATCCACGGCCAGGAAACATTATCGGTCAACCAGCCCCCCAACACCGGCCCCATCACCGGAGCGATGACCGTGGTCATGGCCCAAAGGGCGATGGCCATGCCAGCCTTGGACTTGGGGTAGCATTGCAGCAGCAGCGCCTGCGACAGTGGGATCATCGGCCCCGCAACCAACCCTTGCAGAGCGCGAAACGCCAGCAGCATGCCAAGATTAGACGCAATACCGCACAGAAATGACGTCAGTACAAACAGAAGGACAGAGGCCAAAAATAGCCGTAACTGCCCGAACCTCATAAATAACCAACCGGTTAACGGCACTGAAATGGCATTGGCGACACCAAACGATGTAATTACCCAGGTTCCCTGACTTGCGCTCACCCCAAGGTCGCCAGCGATGGTGGTCAGGGCAACATTGGCGATAGTAGTGTCCAAAACATTCATAAATGTGGCCAGTGACAGGGCCAAAGTCGCCAGAACGAGTCGATTACCCGATAACGGGGGGTGGGAGATCATAATATCGCCTCCATCCACATCATGCTACTGAGCCAGCCCGCTGTTTTGAACAGACAACTCGGAGAGCAGGTGGTCAACATCCCGGTCCATATCCCCAAAAACAGCTGTTTCGGCCACAGTATCGGCCTGCTTGCCGGTTGACAGCTGCGGGCCGCTTTCGTCCTTGACCGTAACCTCAACCACCATCGACAGGCCGATACGCAGGGGATGTGCCTTCAGTTCGGCAGGATCAAGCGCAATACGAACTGGCAGACGCTGAACCACCTTGATCCAGTTGCCGGTGGCGTTCTGCGCGGGCAGCAGCGAAAAAGCCGAGCCAGTACCAGCTGACAATCCCACCACCTTGCCGTGATACGTCACCGAGGAGCCGTAAAGATCGGCGGTCAGGGTGGCTGGCTGGCCAATGCGCATGGCGCTCAGCTGGCCTTCTTTAAAATTGGCGTCCACCCACAGGTGCTCCAGCGGCACCACCGCCATCAGGGGCGTGCCGGGGGCAGTGCGCTGCCCCACCTGCACCGAACGCCGAGCCACCTGCCCCGAAACCGGGGCGGGAACCTGCGTCCTGCGCCAGGCCAGATAGGCTTCCCGCAGGCGGGCGGCAGCCATCTTGACGCGCGGGTGGTCAGCCAGTGTGGTGTTGTCCACCAGCACTCGATTGCCCTCCAATTGTTTGCGAACGTTATTCAACTGATCCTTGGCAGTTTGTACGGCATCGCGGGCATGCTTCAGTTCTTCCGCCGAAACAGCACCGGTACCGGCCAGTTTCTGGCGGCGGGCCAAATCCTCTTGCAGACGGGCCAAATTGGTTTCCTGTAATGAGACGGATGCAACCAAAGCACCCTCGTTGCTATAAAGGGCGCGCACCTCACGCAGGGTCTGCGAAAAAGTAGCCTTGGCCTGATCCAACGCCAGACGGGTATCAACATCGTCAATGCTGACAAGTGGCTGCCCGGCCTGAACATAGTCGGTATCATCGGCACGCACGGCAACCACCGTGCCAGTGATCTGCGGCGTGACCTGAATCACGTTGCCCGACACATACGCATCGTCGGTGGAGACGTCATAGCGAGCCGAAACGAACCAATAGGCACCGTAAATAAAAGCCAGGACGACAAAGCTGGCAGCGGCCGCGCTCAGCAGAAATTTGCGTCTGGATGATGGAATCAGCGATTGGGGAGAGACGGGAGTAGGAGTACTCATTGCGAAATTCCTTATGGATTGGTGACGGTCTGCTGCGGCACCACGCCGCCGCCAAGAGCATGAGTCAAGGCAACGGCGATGGTGTACTGACGATTGTGCGAAATCGCTTCCCTGCGCTTCTGGTCGATCAGTTCGCCCTCGGCCGAAAGCACGGTGAGATAATTGCTGAGACCTTCGCGATAGCGCAGCATCGCCAGACGATAAGCCTCGCTGAGATGCTGGACGGCCACTCGTTGTTCAGCCAGGGCCGCCTGGTTGCCCTTCCACGAAGTCAGCTGACCCACCACATCCTGTAAGGCGGCCAGCACAGTGGCATTATACTGCTCCACCTGAATGTCCTGCTCGGCAGTGACCTGCCCCAGATTGCTGCGCAGACGACCGGCATCAAAGATCGGCAAAGTGATCGCCGACCCAGCACCATAAATGCGGCTGGAACCCCTGAAAAATTTGTCGAGGCCTATGGACTCAAAACCCAAGAAGGCGGACAGGTTGATATTGGGATAAAATTGCGCCTTGGCGGCGTCGATACTGTACCCCGCCGCCTCGATCCGCCACCGTAGGGCCACAACGTCAGGCCGTCGTCCGATAAGCTCGGCAGGCATTTCACTGGGCAAACCGACAGGAGCCGACAAACGCAGGGACGGGCGAGCGATGCTTTCGCCCCGGTCAGGCGAAGCGCCGGTTAACACTGCCAGGGTCTGCTTCATCAGGGCAATGCGCTCCTGACTGGCGGAAATTTCAGCCTTGGTTGAGGCGATGGCGGCCTTTGCCTGACGGTTTTCGATGTCATTGCCGATTCCGGCTGAATTCAGCCTGGCTGCCAGCTGCTGGATTTCGGTCTTCTGGCGCAACAGATCGTGGTCAATGTCCAACTGGTCATACTCGCCAGCCAGGGCCACATAGGTCTTGGCAATGGCGCTGGTCAGCTCCAGCCGGGCGGCCTGGGTGTCCACCTCTGCGGCTTTGGCATTGCCCAGCGCCTGTCGATAGGCGGCCTCGTTACCGCCCCACAGGTCAAGGGTATAGGATCCGACCAGTTCGGCATTGTTTCTGGTTTTGATTTCTCCAGCCAAAGGAGCCGGATAAAGCCCGTTGTTGGTGAAACGTTCGTCCGAGACCGAAGCTTTGGCACCCAGCTGCGGAAAAAGCAGCGAACGGCTGATGCCGGCAATGGCTTCGGCCTTGCGCAGTCGGGCCTGTGCCAAATGCAAGGCCGGGCTGCCCTGCAAGGCCTCGCCCACCAGTTTGTTCAGTTGTTGATCATGAAAACCAACCCACCAGTCCTCAGCAGGCCACGGCTGCCCCTTGCCTGCATCGCGAATGCTCTGCTCGATGGCCAGAGTGGACGGATCTATGGCCTTGGCTTGCGGCTTGATGCCGCTCCAATTGGCACAACCAGATAACAAAACTACAAGAAGCGGAGTGACTTGCAGAAAGGTGACGCGCATGGCTATCCTTACATGTTAATTGCTGTGGCAGTAACTGCTTAAGCAGCTAATATGGCAAAAAAATATAGCTACTCAGCGATTTTCAAATTGGCGACAATACGGTCAAGGAAGCCCATTAACGTTTCAACTTCGTCGGAGGTAAAGCCCTTAAGACTCTGATTATGATTGCTTATAGCCACGGGCGTCAGCTGGGGATAGAGATCCTGCCCCTCCTTGGTCAGATGCAGGTTGACTACTCTACGGTCTTCAGAACTGCGTTCCCGGTAAATCAGACCGGCTTTCTCCAACCGGTCGAGCATGCGCGTCATTGAACCACTGTCATATTCGATTTCGCGGCATAGCTCGGCAGCAGTGCTTCC
>JASGGT010000060.1:0-14912 GCA_047602655.1 Desulfovibrio sp.
CACGCAGTGGGTGCGCACTTCGGGCATGGCCGCCAGCAGCCGCATGAGGCACAGGGCCAGGGGCATGCCGCTGGCCCCGCTCACCCCAACAAGAATATCACGCATGTATTCTCCGCATAAAATATCACAGGGCTATTGCCCTCCAGTCTGATTTTTAGCGCACATTGCTACGGCGCGCAAACCCGCCCGGACTTAGGCACGGCCTGAAGCTGGGCCCGGATGCCGTTGCCTTCTCGCCTCAGGGCCACGCCTTGACAGCCGCCAGCACAAAGCATATCAGAAATGTTCTTATGCGCTCGTAGCTCAGTTGGATAGAGCGTTGGCCTCCGGAGCCAAAGGCCGTGAGTTCGAATCTCGCCGGGCGCACCATTGAAAGATAAAAGGTTGGATGCAGACTATGCACCCAACCTTTTTTCATTCCAGGAGCTGGTTAGCATGTGTGCATAGCAATCAACCATGCACGTAAGGCTTAATAAATTTTTCTATCTCCCACACCGCCGAATCCACCTTGGTTTGAATAGCGTCACCATCTTGTGCATAGATTGTTTCTTCTAATTCATTATATTGTTTACTCTCTGCATCAGTATCGCTGCAATTTTCCCTTTGGGGGTCAGAATACGCCAATTTTTTTCTAATACTTGATCTCAACTGAAAACATACTTCACTTATTGGGCGAAAGTGTTCTCGAACTTTTTTATCAAGAACTATCTCCGCTTCAAACAATAACAGTTCTATTTCGTTAGATGTTTTTACTATTTTATCAAACCGTTCCAACATGTCTTTTTTGGTGGATTCGTACTGCTGCTCGTTAACGGGAATAGGGTTGCCTTCAGCATCATGTGTTATCAATGCGATATTACGAATCGGAGATCTACAATACTCAATATCTCGTCTGATCTGATACACCTTAAGCATCAGCCGTTTGGCAACATCGAACTGGGAAGTGCCTTTGAGCTGCCTGCGCCATGTTTTCAGCCCTTGCCACGCGACCCAGACGCCACACCCCGCAATTATGAGCGTTAGCCAATCCTTGGCGATAGATATATAGCCTAGCAATGACGGTTGAATATCCATCCAATCATCCTTTTCTATTTGTCTGACCGCACATTGCCCCCCCCTCACCCCAGCCTGCTGACTACAGCCTCGAGTCTGGCCCGCACGCAGGTTTCCGTTTCCAGCTTTTGCTGCAATGCGGCAATGGCGGTCTCGGCTTTTTCAATGGTGCCGCACAGCCCGCCGAGCAAGGAGAAAGCGCCGCCTTCAAGAAATTCAGCATTTTCCACCGCTCCCGCATAGGGGCTGCCGCCAAGGCGCTGCCAGCGGGCATAATCCCGCTGCCATTCAGGAAAACAGGTGGCGGTGAGGCCGTCATTCCACAGCTTGTAGGCCCCAAAGGCGTGCACCACAGGTGCAAAGGCCGCCGCCGGGTTACGTGGATGCGTGTTGAAGCCCTGTGGTAGTTGAAAAACGCTCTGCGGGTACTGCCGCAGCAGCATCTGCGCCAACAGATTGAAGGCCGCCTGATCGGGATAACGCAACTCTGCGCCGTGGCGGTACACAAATTCCAGGCAGCCCTGACGCAGCGCATCCGGCGCTGGCAAGTCATTACGAAACACGATGACGCCAGAATTCAGGTTGTCTGCGGCCCCGTCAAATCCCTGTACAGGCCCATGCAGATTGATCTGCGCGGGTTTGGCACCCGGAGGGTCGGAAAACTCCGGATCTTCCAGCGCCAGCCCCAGTGGGCCGCAATCAAACAGATCTTCAATATTATCCTGAATCAGCACGTCCGCATCAAGCCAGACAACAGAGGTGTAGCGTTGCAGCATGTCAAAGCAGTCAAATTTGGCCAGACTGAGCGGCGAAAAGACCTCCAGCGCCTCCTGCGTCAGCTCTGCGGGAACAGGCGTAAAGGACACAAGCTGCGCCCCAAGGTTGCGCAATATGGCGGCATCGGTTTCCAGCAGGGTTTCATCGCAAAAAACGATGATGTCGGCCTCCAGACCAGGATTATGACGCCGAAGCGCCAGCAGCACCGTGCCCGCGGCAAAGGCCCAGTTGCCGGTTACTCCTGTGACCACCGCGCGCGGGAATCTCACGTCAATGCGGCCTTCAAATGCATCGTGCATGGCTGGCTCCTGATCTCGCTTTGCGCAGCCTTCAGGCTGCATCAATAATCCCAACCCAAGACAGAAAAAAGCCCGTTGCAGGCAGGGCAGTCTGGTTACCCCGGCCTGAAACGGGCCAACAATGCTCTAATCCGCCAGTCTCTCCTACCGCGAGGCAGCGAAGCCGTGATCCTGTCCACAAGGCCCGAACGCAGGGCGCTCTGCCCGCCATAGCGGATGAGCACTTTGCTGCATTTGCAGGCTTTGACGAGCGCGCCTGTCTGATGCTCTGTATTTTTGCCAAAGACCACCCTGGTGGGCGTGTAGTACGTAAAATCGTGCATGGTATCCTCCTGGCTGTAAAAACACGCGGGCAAGCCCATCAGGCCTCAGGATCTCCGCGTAAAATTCAGATATGTTCCGCCAGCGTGGCGAGCGAAAGTGCCCGCAAAAGCCTGCCAGCCCGTTCCGCCTGTGCTGCATCCGCCTGGGCTTCGCGCAAAATGCGCGCCATAAAAACGAGCGTATGGCGTTGCATATATTCATCGTGCCCATAACGGGCTGTCCAGGCCTGCCAGAGGGTATCAAGCCAGCGTAACGCGGCTTCCGGCTCTGTAGGCCCGCCGTAGATCAGCCCTGCATGCAGCGCCGCCTGTGCGCCGGTGGCCGGGATACCCAGCGGCGGGAACACATGCCCCAGCAGGGCGCGCACGTGCCACTGGCGGGCATGGGCCGCTGGCACATAGCGGTAGCGCAGCAGCGGTTCCTGCAAATTGACCGCTTGCAATCCGGCCTTGAGCAGGGCATCCGCCCAAAAGGCCATGTCTTCAGCTCGTGCCAGGGCTGCGTCATAGCGTAAGCCAAAGGCGCGCACCGCGTCCAGCCGCAACAGTGCGCAACCGTTGGGAACTGGCGCGCCAAAGAGCGCTGCCGCCCGTGCCGCCTCCGGCTGCTCGGGAAAGAGCTCCAGCGCGTCTGATTGCCCGAAGTACTGCACGCCGCCACCGCAGATATGAATTCTGGGATGCGTCTCCAGACAGGCATGCTGCACTTCCAGCCGATGGGGCATGGCAATGTCGTCCGCGTCCATCCAGGCCAGATATCGTCCCCGCGCCCGACCAAGCGCCATATTGCGTGCGGTGGCCCGCCCCATGTTGGCGGGCAGCTGCTCAACACGAATTCTTTTGTCGTCAATGGACAGCGCCAGGGCACGAGTGTTGTCTGTGGAACCATCGTCCACCACCAACAGCTCAAAGTCTTCAAAACTCTGGGCCAGTATGGAATCCATCGCTTCACGCAGGTGGGTGGCGGCATTATAGGCGGGCATGGCCACGGTGATTTCTGGTTTGGGCTGGCTCACTTCTCCTCTGCCCTCCCCAGCCTGTACAGGGCGGCCACATCATCGCGCCCCACGCCAAATATGGTCTCCGGTCTGCACAGCGCGGGCTGCCTGCGGCAATAATCCGGCGCGGTTTCCATCATCCGGGCGGCGCGGGCAAAAACGTTTGTTGTCTCCAGCATCCAGTTACGACACTGGGCAAGCTCGGCTTGCCGGGCCTCCCACAAGCCGCTCTTGATGGCGATGAGTATGCTCTGCGCGCAGGCTTCCAGATCGCCGGCCGGAAGAGGTACAAATCCGGCTGCGGGACACAGTGCGCCAAGGTTGGGCGCTCCAAGGTAGAGCGGCAATGCCCAGCCCAGCCAGGCATCGGATAGTTTTTCTGTCCAGAAATTGTCCATGTAGTTGTTTTCAAGCACCACATGATACTTGTAGGGGGCGATGGCCGACATTTTGTCGTCCACGGGATTGAATCCGCGCCCGTACACATGCAGTGCGTCTCCCAGACGCTCCTTGAGTATGGTTACAAGCGCAAGCCGGGCGCACTGCGCCTCCGTTGCCGCCTTGCTGGAACAGACCACAGATACCAGGCCTGTTTTTTCCGGCATGGGGAATGTTCGCAGCTCATCCAGGCATTTGAATTTACTGTTATATTTGTCAGAAACACTGCTGACGCCAAAGTGCCAGTTCAGGCAGGGATTGCTGATGAACATGCTGCGCCGCTCAACGCCGCGCAAGTCGTAGGGCGACACCACTGTGCCAAACTGACCAAGGTAGGAGCGTGGATACTTTTTGATTTCAGGCGGTTCGGTGACAAAGAGGATACGCCGCTCACGGGGGACTGTGGTGCTGAAGCCCGCTGGGGCTTCGTCAAAAACCACAAGCCATGCGCTGGCTGTTTCCGCTGAAGAAGAAAGTGGGGCAAAGGAATGCACGGCGGGCGGGCACAACGCAAACTGCACATGGCCCATGGCGCCGTTGCCGTTCTCTGTCTGCCGCATCCAGGGCCAGGCCGCGTGAATGGTGGCAAAATAGCACAGGGGGGAACTTTCAGCCACAAAGGCCTCGCAATGCCAAGGCCCCGGCCCGCTTTTTCCTGGTCTGGGCCGGTTAGCAGCACCCTTCGCTCAGGGTGCATCGGCAACGGATGTTGAAAATCACTTTAATGCTCAACGGCGTAGATATTGCGGAATACAACGCCATTGTCCTGACCGCGCACCTCAAGAATGACCTGGGCGTTGGTAAGGCTCATGGGATGCTCGGTAGAAGCAACCATGACAGCACGCTTGAACCGGCTGATACGAAAACTGCCTACATCCTCAGGCTCAAAGCGCAGGGAATATTTTTTGCCATCAGCTGTCAGCAGGGTGCCGCTGACTACGCCAGAAAGTATCTTCTGGCTGTCGGCATTACGCAGATCCAGAGCAACCCGCAGCTTGCCGCCCCGGATTTCACGCACCTGCACATTCCCGACCTTGACGTAATCAAGATCAATGGAGGGAAATTCCTCATGCCCCGGCCCATCGGTGGTGCGGGCCGCATCGCTGGCTCCGCCCTGAGGCTTGTCTGCCGCTGTGGCCCCACCAGTGATTGCGGGGCCTTCACCCGGAGCTTCCGCGGCGGCGCCGCCAGTGCTGAGCCTGCGCAGCACGAGTTCCCGGCCTGGTATATTTTCTTCACGCAGCAGTTCTTCGAGGTGTTCCAACCGCTCTGCGTTCGCCTGAGCCGTCTGCGAATCGCTTTCAAAACGCAGCACATTGTCCCGCAACTGCACGTTCTGCTGCCACAAAGTCCAGCACAGCCATCCCAAAACAGCACATGCAACGGGCAGGCAGGCCATCACCCCAAGGGCCGCCACAAACCGCCCCCTGCGCACTCGATAGCTGCGCCTGGGCCCGTTATCCCGCATCAGGATTATGCTGAGATTTTCGCGGTACTTCAAACGGTCCTCACGAACTTTGGCGTTTGAAATTTCGGGATGGCCGCACAC
This sequence comes from Desulfovibrio sp., assembly GCA_047602655.1. Lineage (GTDB taxonomy): Bacteria > Desulfobacterota > Desulfovibrionia > Desulfovibrionales > Desulfovibrionaceae > Desulfovibrio. The sequence continues at coordinate 5,438 of JASGGT010000060.1, forward strand.
AACACCTTGTTATGATACCTCGCCATAAAACCGGGCAAACTGTTTTTTCAGCCCTTGCGCGCCCAAATGCGGCAAAAAGGCAGAAGACCCTATTGGCCTGCCTCGCCGATGGGAGCAACCGGCGCGCCAAGAGGTGCCCAGTCTTCACGGGCGATTCTCCAGCCCTTTCCGTCAAAGCGCAGCAAAAGGGTCTTGGTGCCCCGATCCGTGTGGCCGGAGCTGTCAGCGTAGACCTGATTCATGTCGGCGCGCAGGCCCTGCTTGTCAGCCACCAGCCGCAGGCCCGTGATCTGAACCAGGGTAGGTTGCACACGCTGCCAGAGTACCTCTTTTTGCTTCTGAATATTCTTCGCGCCCCAACGCCCCTGCTGGATGGCATCGTCCGCATAGTATTCAATGTATTCGTCCAGACGCCCAGCCTCCCAGGCCTTGCGCCATTTTTCAACCATAGCGCTGGCGGCGTCGCTGACCTGATCCAGATAATCCGCAGCAAGGCCAAGCTCGTCGGGCTTGAACTGAGAGGCAACAATGCGGAAATCGCCCTTGTCGTCCCGGCTCCACCAGAAGGAACGCACCCCCTGCTCCATGCCGTTGGGGGCCACCACCAGCTGCTCGCAATGACTCACAGCCAGTGAACCCTGGATCTCGAACCTGGGCTTGCGGCTTATGAGTCGCAGCCACGGCACGGCAAAGCGGCGATCGAATTCGCGCATGGTCGAATTATAGGAATACCCGCGCGGGGTTCCGGCCTCGCGGTTGTATTTGGCCTGATCGTAAAGAGAGGCGATCTTGGTCGAGCGCGCAGCAAAATCCGCATTCCAGGCCTGCACGGCCTTTTCCAGCGCGGCGCGAACTTCCGGCGTGAGCGACAGTTGCTGTGCGGCCCCTGCCACGGGAGCATTGGCCTGCGCCGGTGCTGCGATGGGAGCCTGAACAGATGTCGGTGCTGGCAAGTTAACAGCCTGCGCTGCCTCTGCGGGGTTTGCCGCCTGATCGGCAGGCTTGGCAGGTGCGCCCTTGTGAGCGGATTCCGCCTCGCTGCGGGCAGCTTCTTCCATTGCCGGGCGCGCGCCCCAGTTCACTTCTGCCGGAGGTGTCGCATTGCTGCGGCGGGGCACCAAAGGATCATTGGCCGCCATGAGCTTGTCGCCCTGACCAGCCTTGGCGGTAGAAGCTTTGTCCTGTGAAGGCTGCGGCGCGGCAAGGGCTGCTGCCTCCGCCTTTTCAGGCGCGGCTTCGGGCATATCCAGCCGGGGGCGCTGCGGCGCTTCGGATGAAGCATCGCTAACCTGCTGCAAGGGCGCTTCGGCCACAAGCTGGCCTTTCTGAAAATCGGCGCGCATGCCCAGATCGCGCGGCGTCCATTCCATACCAACAATGCGGAATTTCTGGTCGTTACCGCGCTGCCAGTACAAACGGCGCACACCCTCAGTGGAAAGATTGGATGCCGTATAGAGCTGCTCAGACCAGGTTACCCAATACCCCGGCCCTTCCAGCACGTTGATCTTGCGATTGAAAATCTTGATGAACTGAAGCGACTTGAACAGCCGCTCCTTGTTCTGCCTGAAGGCAGTGAAATTTTCCGTCATGGCCTTGGAATAGGCTTCGGGATTATAGTAATCAAACATTTTGACCGAGCGCGCGGCCCAGGCATTGCTCCAGTTCTGCATCAGGCGGCGCAGCTCGTTGGCAGTGCTGCTGTCGGGGCGGGGCTGGGCGGTTTCGTCCATTTTATCGGCCAGAACCACTGCCGTGCCGGGCGTCAACTGCGGCCCGACCTCGTCGATTTCCTTAAGCCCGATGGCCACGCAGCCGCGGGTGGAAAGCGGCTCAATGCCAAACCCCTTACTGTGAATCCAGATGCCGTGGCCGGTTTTGCCACGCAGACGGTCCACCGGGTTGGGATAGTTCAGGGTATAGGCAATGCCGCCGTATTCCCTGAAATCCAGCCCGCTGGCAATTTTGTATTCCACAAAGTATATGCCTTCGGGCGTGCGCAGGTCATTGAGAACCTGCTTGTCGCCGGGCAACTGGCCTGTGGTGCAGGGATAGGTATATTTGAGCTTGAGGGGGCTTTTTTTCTCAAAAAACATGAATGTCTGGCGTTTTTTGTCCACGGCCACCAAATGCGTAGGAAGCCCCTCGTTGTACAGAGAGGCTTGCCATTCTTCGGCCTGCGCCAGATGTGGAGCCGCTAGGGGGCAACCAATGCCAAAGGCCATCAGCAGCCCCAACACCATGCATCTGGCAAGGCAATTGGTCAGACAACTGACCAACGACCTGACAATAGAACTGTCCGCAGATACTGGCAGACATTGCGCCAATGCCGCATGGGGCAAGGCGTACGGGTCGGTGGGGACCTTAACGCGCAAGGTCCACCAATTCCGCACGGGTAAAGAGCGCAAGCAGGTCATATCCCGCCTCACGGAGCTTTTCCCGGCCACCTTCCTCCCGGTCCAGAATGGCGCAAACCGCCACGATGGACAGGCCCGCATCTGTGATGCGATCGCAGGCCTTCAGCAGAGAACCGCCGGTGGTAACAACATCTTCAAGCATGGCCACGTGGTCACCCGCGCAGAAATTGCCCAGACCTTCAACAAACTGCCCTGTGCCGTGGCCTTTGGCTTCCTTGCGGACCAAAAGGCCGTTCAACGGCCTGCCCTGTTCGTGCGAGATGACAGTAGTGGCTGCAACCAGCGGGTCAGCGCCCATGGTCATGCCGCCCACACCCTTGATATCCATCTCGCGGAGCATGTTGTTGAACAGGGTTCCAATAAGCCACGAACCTTCGGCGTGAAGCGCCGTGACGCGGCAATCAAAATAATAATCGCTTCTGCGGCCTGATGCCAGCACAAAATCTCCCTCGCGGTATGATTTTTCGACCAGCAGGCGGGCCAAACGGCGCTTGAGCGCCAGCAGTTCTTCAGAAGAAAGAGTTTGCATGACGGCTCCTTACGCCTTGTTGGCCGCAGCGTTCTTGAACACCCGGGCAAAAATTTCATCTTCGTGCTGCAGGTAGTACGAGGGATCAAAAAGCTCGGCCAGCGCAGCCGCACCCAGCCGTCCGCTCATGTCGGCATCGTTGCGCACCAGATCGGGGAAGGGAATACGGCTTTCCCAGCTCTGCATGGCAAGGCGCTGCACGGCTTCATAAGCCTGCTGACGCGGCAGCCCGGTGGCAATAAGGGCCGTCAGTACGCGCTGCGAAAAATACAGACCGTAAGAACGTTCCATGTTTTCACGCATGCGCTCGGGCTTGACCACCAGCCCCTCAAGCAGCTTGGTGAGGCGGGTCAGCACGTAGTCGGCCAGGATGGTGGAATCGGGCATGATAACCCGCTCCACGGAAGAATGGCTGATGTCGCGCTCGTGCCACAGGGCCTGATTTTCCAGCGAGGCAAGAGCGTTGGTGCGCAGGAGGCGCGAAAGACCGCTCATGTTTTCTGCCGAGATGGGGTTCTTTTTGTGCGGCATGGCCGACGAACCCTTCTGCCCCTTGGCAAAGCCCTCTTCCACCTCGAGCACTTCCGTGCGCTGCAGGTGGCGCAGTTCCACGCACAGGCGTTCCACGCCGCCAGCCAGCACGGCAAGCGAGGTGAAGAAGTGGGCGTAACGGTCGCGCTGAATGATCTGGGTGGAGTGCGGGTCAACCTCAAGTTCAAGGTAGCTCAGGGCGCGCTGCTCAAGCTCGGGCGACAAAAATGCGTAGGTGCCCACCGCGCCGGAAATTTTGCCCACGCGCACGCTTTCAACCCCGGCTTCAACCCGGGCCAGATGCCGCTCGAATTCTGCGTAGAATCCGGCCATCTTGAGTCCAAAGCTGGTGGGTTCGGCGTGGATGCCGTGGGTACGGCCCATGCACAGCACACCCTTGTGGCGGCGGGCCAGATTTTCAATAGCGGTCAGGAGCGCACGGATATCCTTGAGGATCAGACGCCCGGCCTGCATGAGCAGGAGGGCGTTGGCCGTGTCCACGATATCGGAGGAGGTGCAGCCCAGATGGATGTAGCGCGCGTCTTCCGCGCCGACCTTTTCCTCAAGCGAGGTCAAAAAGGCGATGACGTCGTGGCGGGTCACTTCTTCAATGGCCAGAATGCGATCCACATCAATGGAAGCCTTGGCCTGAATATTTTCCACCGCTGCGGCGGGGATGCGGCCCATGTCGCTCCAGGCCCGGCAAACGGCAACTTCCACATCAAGCCAAGCCTGATAGCGGTTCTCAAGGGTCCAGATACGGCCCATTTCCTGACGGGTGTAGCGATCAATCATGGCTGCCTCATGAAGCCGAGCTGGCGGCTTTGGTGGGTGCCGACGCTGCGGACCCTGTGGTTGGCGTAGGGGCGGGGGCCGCCTTGGCGGCGCTGTTTCCAGAATCGGATGCAGATGCGGAGGCTTTTTCGCCTGCCGTTCCGCCGGAAGCGGGGGCAGGGGCACCACTGGAGGAATCTGAGGAGGAGGTCGTTGAGCCACCCTCTTCCTTGACGCCCTTGCGGTAACCGTAGTCGCTCACGTACCAGCCGCCGCCCTTGAGGACGAACGATGTGTGCGACATGATGCGGGGCGAAGGCTCACCGCACTTGGGGCAAGGTTCCTGCCCGTGGGATTCCGATGCCTTGACCCATTCCTCAAACGTATGCTGACACTTGGGGCACTGATATTCGTAGATAGGCATGGTAACACTAAAAAGGTCATGACACGGCATGCTGCCGCGCTGACCGCTGCTGCTTGTTTGCGCCCCGCGCGGCTGCCAGGAGGCAGCCGGGCCGAGCACCATATGTGACGGCGCGTCAATCCGCAGCCGTCGGAACGCCGGTTTCCCGTGTCCGAAGCTTAGGCCTTGGCAGCCTTGGCTTCACGCACGCGCTGCTTCAGACGCTCTTCACGGCGCTTACGGCGGCGATCCAGTTCTTTCTTACGCTCAATTTTCTTATGTGCCATGATTCCCTCCAGGGGCAAGCCCCGTTAATATAAGTGGGTATTCATATGCTCTTTGATCGGCAAAGTCCAGCCCCGAGCCGCATTCCGGGCCGAAAACACTGACCGGGGGCGGAAAAATATCCGCCTCGCCTAATGCCTTCCGGCGCTGCTGCCCGCATCGTAAAAGCCGCTGATATTGCCGCCAGCCTCCAGCCTGCAAGGCCAAAAACCGTGGCCAATCAGGATGTTCTGCACTTCCGGGAGCAGGTCTTCCGGCAGTTTTTCAGCCTGCAGCACAGGCTCTGGCGTGAGCCGCAGGCGAAAATCCCCCAGCGCGCCCACGCTGCCCTCCTCCAGTTCCGCGCCATGCGGTGCCCCCTGTGCAGCAGCGATTGTTCCCAGTGCAGCAAGATCGGCTTCTGCCGCAGCCAGGCGCGCCAAAGTGTCGGCCTCGGGCCGCATGCCGTAGGCCAGCCTGGTCAGCAGGCAGGGCCGGGCGCGCTGCCACGGCCTGTCCAGCCCAGTGGCGCGGGCGGCCTCGCGCACTTGCGCCTTGCTCAGCCCGGCTTCAGCCAGGGGGGAACGTACGCGGCCCTCTTCAAGCGCGCGCAATCCCGGCCTGTAGGCCTGCAAATCATCCGCATTGGTGCCATCGCAGAGCACGCGGTCAGGGTCTGCCGCCATGGGGGCAAGCTCGCTACGCAGCAAAGCCACCAACCCGGTCTTGCAGCCGTAGCAACGTTGGGGGCTGTTTGTCTCCACCTCCGCCAGGGCAAGAGGATCAAATTGCGCCGTGTGCAGGGGCAGACCGCGCTCACGCGCCCAGACGGCGGCCCCGTCGCTTTCTTGCGGGGGAATATGCGGGCCGTAAACATGCACAGCCAGCACGTCGCAACCGCACAACAGGGCCGCATGGCATAAAAAGCGGCTGTCCAGCCCACCGGAAAAAGCCACCGCCACGCGGGGCAGATCGCGCAGCACAGCGGCAAGCGCAGCCGGGATTTTATCCGCGTGGAAAGAATTTTTATTCATATCTTCAGCTTTCGGGTAAGGCAAAAGGCCGCGCGAGGCTCAGGCCGGGCCTACCAGGTCATGCGCACCTTGGCCCCGTGCCCGGACATATATTCCTTGCACTGCCGGATGGAATACTGCCCGTAGTGAACAATGGACGCGATCAGCGCGGCAGAGGCCCCACCTTCGGTAACCGCCTCGAGCATGTGGCGCGGCTCGCCCGCACCGCCGGAAGCGATCACGGGGATGGACACGGCATCAACTATGGCGCGGGTGAGCTTGAGTTCGTAGCCATCCTTGGTGCCGTCCGCATCAATGGAATTGACGCAGAGTTCGCCAGCGCCCAGCTCCTGACAGCGGCGCGCCCAGGCAATGGCGTCCAGCCCCATGCGCTTGCGGCCGCCGTGGATGACGATTTCGTAGCCAGAGGGAATCGCCTCGCTGACCGGAACAGCTAGCACATCCATGCCCACCACGATAGCCTGTGAGCCAAAAGCATCCGCGCCATCGCTGATGATATGCGGATCCTTGACCGCAGCCGAATTTACCGAAACCTTTTCCGCCCCTGCCAACAGCACCGCGCGCATGTCTGCCACGCTGGAAATGCCGCCGCCGACAGAAAAGGGAATGAAAATCTGTTCTGCCACGTGCTCCACTACATCAATAAAGATACCACGCGCCTCGGCAGAGGCCGTGATATCGTAAAACACGATTTCGTCAGCGCCTTCTTCATAGTACCGCCTTGCGGTTTCAACCGGGTCGCCGATGTCTTCGTTGCCCACGAATTTGACGCCCTTGGTCAGCCGTCCGTTGCGCACATCCAGGCAGGGAATCACTCGCTTACTGAGCATGACGCGCCTCGCAGTAGTCGTAGAAGTTGCGCAGAATTGTCAGCCCCGGACGCCCGCTTTTTTCGGGGTGGAACTGGGTGGCCCACAGGCCGTCGCGCCCGTATACGGAGCAGAATTCCTTGCCGTAGGTGGTGGTGGCGATCACAAAGGTGGGGTCTGGCTCCACATAATAGCTGTGTACAAAATAGAACTCCGCCGTGGAGTCAACGCCCGCGAGCAGAGGGCAGGGGGCGGTGGCCTTCAGGCTGTTCCAGCCCATGTGCGGGATAGGCGCCGGGGTGCCGTCCTCTTCGCGCATGTTGTCTTCAAAGCGGCGGCACAGGCCCGGCACGATGCCAAGGGTTGTGGTGTCGTTTTCTTCACTGCGGTCAAGCAGAATCTGGCACCCGAGACAAATGCCCAGCAGGGGCTGACCGCGCTTGACGGCCTCGCGCAGCAGCACGTCAAGGCCCGTGGGGTGCAGGGCGCGCATGGCCTGCCCGGCAGCGCCCACACCGGGAAAAATGATGCCGTGGGCGCGTTCCAGTGTTGCGGGGTCCGCCGTGATGGCGCAAGGTATACCCAAATGTTCAAGGGCGCGGCGCACGCTCGTCTGATTGCCTGCCTTGTAGTCCAGAATGGCCAGCATGGTGCATCCTCTGCTTGTTGTTGCCGTGGGGGGATTGGCGGCTAGTGGCTTTTAAAGAAGCATTATACCTTTTTGCCGATGCGCAGGCAACGCGCAGGCTGGCATGATGCCCCGGCAGCACTGGAAAAATCAGCACCAATACGAGCACGGCGGCAAACCTGTTGCAGAATGGCGTGACAATTTTAATATTCACGCTTATTATAAAAACCGTGAACATTAGAAGTTCTCATACAAATAAAATTTTCAATATTTCACAATATTTATCATAAAATCCGCGCAGGAGGCCAGCATGTATTTTCCAACTGCAGGCATTGAATGCAACCCGCTAGTTCCTTTTGCTGTGGCTCTGGGCATCTCTTTTTTCACATCCATGGGCGGCATATCGGGCGCTTTTTTGCTGTTGCCCTTTCAGATGAGCGTTCTGGGCTATACCAACCCCAGCGTCAGCGCCACCAACCAGTTCTTTAACGTGCTGGCCTGTCCCTCGGGCATATGGCGCTACTGGCACGAGGGGCGGCTCGTGTGGCCGCTGGCCTTTACCATTGCCCTGGGCACATTGCCGGGCGTGTTTATTGGGGCCATCGTGCGCATCAATCTGCTGCCCAACCCCCAGAGCTTTAAAATTTTTGCGGGTCTTGTGCTGCTGTACATTGGCGGGCGCATGGCCATGACCACATGGCAGGGCAGGGCCTCGCTGTGGTCGCGCAAGGAAAAGAAAGAAAACATGCCCACCTGCGAGGACAAAAACGGCAGGCTCATGTGCTGCCACGTGCTCTACTGGAACATGAAGGAAGTGGCCTTTGTGTTTCAGGAAACCAAGTATGTTGTCGCCACCCGCGCGCTTGTGCTGCTGAGCCTTGTGGTGGGCCTTGTGGGCGGCATTTACGGCATTGGCGGCGGGGCCATCATGGCGCCGTTTCTGGTTTCGTTTTTCGGGCTGCCTGTCTATGTTGTTGCAGGCTCCACGCTCTTTGCCACCTTTGTAACATCCGTGGCGGGCGTGTCGTTTTACGCCCTTCTCGCTCCCTTTTACCCGGATATGGCCGTTGCGCCCGACTGGCGCATGGGCGTGCTGGTGGGCCTTGGCGGCATGTGCGGCATGTATGCCGGGGCGCGCTGCCAGAAATATGTGCCTTCCATTGCCCTGAAGGCTCTTTTGACCGCAGTTTTGCTCTTTACAGCTGTGCGCTATTTGGGCCAAGGTTTCTAGCGCCGCTGCCGCCCGAGTTTTTCTGGCCGGAGCGCTTTCGACCTGCCGCAGGGCAGCGCCGAAGGCGCTTCGCCTGTTTTGGGCAGGCAGCAAAACCCCGAGAGCCGTTTACGCATGAAATGAGGTAACTGCTCTGCAAGGATTTTCAGGAAATCCTTGCCACGAAATGCGAGCAGGCAGGCTTTGCCTGCCGCAGGCGAGCATTTCAAGTGGTGAATGCATCCAGGCGCGCGTTTTGCAGTATCGCGCGCGGCACTGTAAAGGAAATTGCAATGAACGATTCTTCCCGGCTGCCCATTGGTCTGTTTGATTCCGGCATGGGCGGCCTCACGGTTTTCAAGGCTCTGGCAGAGTGTCTGCCCGGCGAAGACCTGCTCTACCTTGGCGATACCGCCCGTCTGCCTTACGGCACCAAGGGACGCGACACCATCACGCGCTACACGCTCAAGGCCGCCCAAAAACTGGTGGACATGGGCGTTAAAATGCTCGTTATCGCCTGCAATACGGCAACATCCGCGGCGCTTTCCGCAGTGCGGGAGCAGTTTGCCCCGCTGCCGGTCATGGGCGTGGTGGATCCCGGCGCGCAGGCGGCCGCCGCAGCCAGCGCCAACGGTCATATAGTTGTAGTGGCTACAGAGGCCACCATCTCCGGCGGCGCATACCAGAAGGCCATTGCCCGCATCCGGCCCGATGCTGTTGTGACCGGGCGCGCATGCACCCTCTTTGTGCCCCTTGCCGAAGAAGGCTGGATGAACGGCCCCATTGTGGAAGGTGTTGCAAGGCGCTATCTGGCCGACATTTTTCCCCTTGAGGGAGCCGCCCCCGCAGAGAATCTGGAACCCGATACCCTGCTGCTTG